>JBAQIV010000023.1:0-10546 GCA_049289035.1 Saccharimonadales bacterium (SeqCode)
AGCGTATACAGTGCACAGCAATGGGCGCTCTACCTCAATGTACCTGCCAAACGTATCCATATAGTGCTGCCATTTGCCGATCCACTGTATGCGGCGGTACGCCACAGGAAAGCAACGAAAAAACACAGGATTATTTACGCGGGTCGGCTACATCCAGAAAAAGGCATCTATACGTTACTTGAGATGATGCATGACAAAGAAATGCATCATCATGGCTATGACATGACAATCGTGATGGCTGGTCAGCACGTCACGATCGGCAAAGAGATAGCGCGTATGTTGGCCGGGTATCCTTATGCGACGCTTATTGAGCCGCAAAAAGATGTTAAATCGATGGCGCAACTGCTCGCACGTCACGATATACTGATTATGCCGTCGGTGTTTGCGGAGCCATTCGGGATGTTGTCTATCGAGGCGCAGCATGCAGGGTGTCGAGTGGTTGCGAGTAATATCGGCGGTATACCCGAAACTAACTGTGGGCTACTTACGCTCGTAGAACCACGCAGTCCCAGAGCGTTGTTAACAGGCATAAAGCAGGCAGCGGCACTTGGTGCGGCCACTATGGCACAGCGTACAAAGGCAGTAGAAGAATTTACTTTGGCTGAGTCAGTGACGTCGCTGCTTAGCACGTTGCGGCCACACTATGACGTGATTGCCGAGTGAACAGACTGCGCTATAATAGAAGTATACGTAAGTGAGGTGCGAATGAAAGGGTATTATACTGATCTCGAGAAGGCAACACGGGACAATACGTGTTTTCGACATGTCGTGTACACGGGCGCCTATAGTCAGCTGGTGCTGATGCACCTCGAGCCACGTGAGGCGATTGGGTTAGAAACGCATGGCAATGACCAGTTTTTTCGTATAGAGCAAGGACATGGTACGGCGATTGTCGATGGTCATGAATACAAACTGCATGACGGTAGTAGTGTGATCGTGCCAGCCGGTGCCAAGCACAATATCATCAACACATCAACATCTAAACCTATGAAACTCTATACAATTTACTCGCCGCCGCATCACAAAGATGGGGTGAAATTTAAGACAAAAGCCGCCGCAGGGGCGAGCGATGAAGAGTATGACGGCATGACGACAGAACAGGTAGGCAAAGGATGAAACGCAGCAAACGCGTACGGTTTTTGACAGCGATTTTATTTGGGATCGTGGTGGGTTACGTCACTCTTATTATGCAGCCCTGGATAATTGCTCTCTTGGCTGGCTGGGACGCGGCCGCAATTGCGTTACTAGTACTGTTGTGGCTAGACTTTCATGGTCGTACTGCGGCTGAAACAGCACGCGTGGCGAAAAGTGATGACATGGGCAAGACATGGCTAGATAGTGTCGTGGTACTAGCCAGTGTCGTAAGTATTGCGGCAGTTGCGGTGCTACTGACAAGTCAAAAAGAACTGTGGCACGTGGGGTTAGGCCTTGCCAGCATTGTTGTCTCATGGGCGATCGTCCACGCTATTTATACGCTTCGTTATGCGGCGCTGTATTATCGTGAACCAGAAGGCGGGGTGAATTTTAATGACCAAGCCAAACCCCGGTTTATCGATTTTGCGTATCTGGCATATACGCTGGGCATGACCTACCAGGTGTCGGACACGACATTTACCCACTCGCGGTTTCGGAGTGTTGCGCTGCGACATGCGCTGTTGTCGTTTATGTTTGGTACGGCGATCATTGCGACGACAATCAATTTTATAGCCAGTCTCAGCCAGTGATTTTTTTAAGAATATACTAAGCTGAAGTGGTATAATCATAAACAGTATGAATATGCTAAAAGCCGCTGTCGTGGCGCTGGGTGGGTTAGTAATTGTCGCCAGTTCGGCATTGTTAAGTTATACAGTTATGAATATAACGGTCGGCAAGACACAGCCGGTGCCGCAGTCGCCAGTACCAGTTGGACAAACGGTGCTGACTATATCTGAATGGGGCGTGGCGATGCCGTTGACCGACACTATAAAAGATGCCAAATATTACATGAGCCCGACGCTTGGGCAAGATACGATTACGGTGACGTCGCTACGGGCTACAGAGTTGCTTGGCAAAGTGCAGGGTTGTCACTCGGGGCTCTATGGGCCGTCAATTCATCGCGTCGAAGTCAGTCAAAAGATGACGGAGCGCAAAGTTTATCTGCTCACCAAGTCGTATCGGTTTGAACAGGCTTTGCCTATTGAGCCGGCATGTCTGCCGACTGATGTACCGCAAGAGTTGCGCGACATACTAAACGAGCTCAATAATGCCGTCGAAAAAATGTATCAAGCATGATGCGTGTGCTATAGTGTGATAAAGCATAGGCAATATATATGAAATTATGGCCATTTAAACGAAAAATTAATCGCGCCGAAAAACAAGCGCTGGCGATTGCAAAATCAGTCGTTAATCACAAGCGTTATAGTCGATTTTTGCGTATACTCGGGCCTGGCCTCGTAACTGGTGCGGCCGACGATGATCCGTCGGGGATTGCGACGTATTCGCAAGCTGGTGCAGCACATGGCTATGGATTGCTCTGGGCCTTTCCACTTATGTTTCCACTACTGCTTGCTGTACAAGAATCATGTGCACGCATTGGAGCAATTACTGGCAAGGGCTTGGCGGCCAACCTCAAAGAACACTATAGTAAAAAGATGTTGTTTATCGCGGTAGCACTTGTTGTTGTCGCCAATGTCATAAACATAGGCTCAGACCTAGGGGCAATGGCTGCGACCATGCAACTGTTTTTCCCTGACATGTCATTTGGCTTGCTGGCCGTTGGTTTTGCGTTTGGAGTAATACTACTCGAAATCGGCGTACCGTACCGTATCTACGCAAAGATACTCAAGTGGCTTGCGATCACATTGCTGGCGTACCCTGTGACGGCATTTGTCATCGGGCAGCCATGGGGTGAAGTGCTCAAAGCGACCTTTAATTTTACACCGGAGATGAATTTTGCGACTATCTATATCTTTGTGGGTATGCTTGGTACGACGGTATCGCCATATTTGTTTTTCTGGGACACATCTGAAGTTGTCGAGGAAGAGATTAAAAAGCACAATGTTGCCAAAATCGGCCGCGACCCAATAGCAACCAAGCATTTTCTGCATCGACTACGTATAGACAACTTTACTGGTATGGGCTTGGCGAGTTTGACAGCGTGGTTTATCGTGATTGTCTGCGCGTCAGTGCTGTTCTCGCACGGTATCACCAATATAACGAGCGCTGCCGATGCTGCCAAAGCGCTCGAACCGCTCGTGAGCGGGTTTCCGAACGCTGGATTTATATCGAAAGTGATTTTTTCGGTGGGCATTATTGGGCTAGGGTTACTTGCGGTGCCAGTTTTGGCGGGTTCAGCCTCATATGCTATCTCTGAATCGCTGGGTTGGCGCGAGGGGTTGTGGCGCAATTTTCGCCGCGCTATAGGGTTTTATGGAGTTATCATTGCGGCAACGCTTATCGGTCTTGGTATTAACTTTTTGGGGTATGACCCTATCCAGGCACTTGTTTTTACGGCAGTTGCAAATGGGGTTGCGGCAGTACCGCTCATTTTTATGATCGCCAAAGTCGGCAATAATACTTCGATTATGGGCGAGTATCGTAATGGCTTATGGTCAAATATCGGTGTCTGGGCGACATTTGCGATTATGCTGTTGGCGGCGCTAGCGCTTTTTTACGCGCTCGCTACCGGTCAGGCGTCTTGAAATATGACGACGTTTGTGACACGATAGACATATGGATTTTCACTTATTTGCACAAAATGCCGGCCAAGTCCTGGACTTTTTCGGTATACTCGTCATATTGTTTGGCGTCTTTTTGTCGACGTGTGGCGTGATTATCAAATATTTCAAGGGCGCTAGTTTGCAGGCGCTCTATAACTTTTACCGCTGGAACTTAGCGCGAAGTATATTGGTCGGGCTAGAGTTTCTTGTGGCGGGCGACATCATCCGCTCAGTTGGCGGCCAGCTGAGTTTCGATGCAGTACTGGTGCTGGCAATCATTGTACTTGTGCGAGCATTCTTGGGCATAGAATTTCAGATGGAGATTGAGGGGCGTTGGCCATGGAAAGTGGCCGAATCGCGCAAAAAATCCGCTGACGTATGAGGCATCTTGTCCATCCGCATCATCCGTTTCGAATATTTTTTGTATCGGGTTTCATAACGTTACTGAGTTTGGTGCTTGTCAACCACTATCTCGGCATGAGCGCCATGTTGTTGACATTTGTACTGATGCTTGTCGAGATAACGTTTAGTTTCGATAACGCTATCATCAACGCGCGTGTACTTGCGACAATGAGCCGGTTCTGGCAACAAATGTTTATGACGGTGGGTATGTTGATTGCGGTGTTTGGTATGCGGCTGGTATTTCCAATTGTCCTGGTCATGTTTACGACCGGACTTGATGCGTCGCATGTGATGGACCTCGCCCTGCACCATCCTGATCAGTATTCGGCAGAATTGCACGACGCTCATCCGTACATCTCGTCGTTTGGTGGGATGTTTTTACTGATGTTGGGCCTCAGTTTCTTCTTTGACCCGGGACGAAAAGTTGTTTGGATAAGTGTGATCGAAAAACCACTTATACGTATGGGAAAATGGTGGATATATAGCGGTATTGCTTGGAGCGTGTTGTTTCTTATAGCCTGGCTGCCCTGGAATCACCACCAATCTGAAACGCTTATAGCGGGTTCGATAGGTATCGTCACACAGATTATTTTGCAAAAAATAAGCGATATTTTCACGAAGACCCAGGAAGAGACTGACAAGCCACAGCGGTATCCGTTGCTCGCTGGTTTTATGTCGTTTATGTATCTGCAAATTCTCGACGGAAGTTTTAGTTTTGACGGTGTTATTGGTGCATTTGCTGTCACCAAAGATGTCATACTTATTGCTATAGGTCTCGGCATAGGTGCGTTATGGGTAAGGTCGCTGACACTTTTCATGGTGCGTCGTAATACTCTTCATGCCTACAGGTACCTGGAGCATGGCGCACATTATACAATTGCGATTTTAGCCGTTGTGTTGCTGCTTGGGCTATTTGTTGACATACCAGAAGCCATAGCTGGCGTGGCCGGACTTATTATTGTGGGTTCTTCGATTGCAAGTTCAATCGCGGCGACCCGGCACGATAAAAGGAAGCTAGCTCATGGACATCATTAGGTTTTTAGCGGATGGGCTGTTGATTATTATCGTCGTGAGCGCGATCATAATTGGTATACGTGGATTTAGGTGGCGGCAGTGGCGGTCATTATTGCCAATAGCCGTCATGGCAGGCTTGACCTCGCTACTAGTCGGCAAACTCATGAGTCTCGTATACCAGCCGTCTACGGTACGACCGTTTATCGAGCACGGCGTTCAGGCGGGTGCAGCCTACGTCAATAACCCAGGGTTTCCGTCTGATCACATGTTGCTTGTAAGTGCTGTACTGTGTGCGGTTTATTTTCTCACACCCTATCGACGCTTGACGATGCTACTTGCCGTACTGGCAATCGTGATGGGTACAGCGCGGGTGATTGCTCTGGTGCATACGCCAATTGACATATTTGGCGGTGTCGCAGCAGGCCTCGTCGGCGCAGTGTGGTATGTACGGCTAAGACGTAGCGCTAAAGAAATTTGATATTTCAGCAATTATGATCTATAATTGCCATCATGTTTCAACGATTATTTGACTTTCAATCAACCAGCTTTCTGACGACCCTTCGTACTTTCTTGGTTGGTTTTGTGACGGGCATATCGACTTGGCTTATTGTGCTCGGTCTTAGTAAATTTGTGCTGACGCCCATATTGTGTCAAGGACAAGCTTCGTCATGTAGTGCGGTCTCACCGACTGCGACTATTATTGCACTGCTGCTTGCACATTTTGTTGCATTAATAGCGTTAGTGCGGATGGGTGTACTCCGCCCACTACTCGTTATACTTGCAGTGATTGCGAGCCTATGGGGTTTTCAGCAGTGGTTTAGCCTAGCGCCGTGGTGGCTTGCAAGTTTGCAAAGCGGTTTGCTGTTTGGCTTGGCTTTTCTCGCCTATATGTGGATCAATCGAGTCTTGTCATTTCCGGTTGCGTTGGTGCTAACGATTGTTGGCGTCATTGCCGCGCGCTTACTGATTATATCGTAAGCATTTCTTCGTCGTATACCGTATACTATAGATGTTATGGATATAACGTTTTTACTCTCGCTGGTGGTAATTGTACTCGTCGTTGTCGTTGTGGTGCTGCTTCTGCGTCGGCCGTCGAGTGAGGGGTCACTCATGATCAAACAAGATTTACATGAGTTAGGCCGGAGTGTTGATGCGCTGAGAGATAACCTCCAGGCGACTGTGGCAGACCGTCTCGACAAATCACAGGCTATGATGCAGGGCAGTATGCAAAAGCAGCTGAGCGAGAGCGCCAAACTGATTGCCGATGTGACGCAGCGCCTTACGAAACTCGATGAAACAAACCGTCAGGTCGTCGATGTCGCAACCGAGTTAAAAACACTGCAAAACGTCTTACAAAATCCCAAGCAGCGAGGGGTATTTGGCGAGTATTATCTACAAACCGTGCTTGAAAATGTCTTACCACCCGGCCGGTACCAAATGCAATATAAATTTGGTGACGGTGAGATTGTCGACGCAGTAATATTTTTAGAAAAGGGCAACGTACTGCCGATTGATAGCAAATTTAGTCTCGAAAATTATAATCGTATTGTTGAAGAACGTGACACGGCAGCTCGTGAAAAGCTCATCGCTGCATTTAAAAACGATCTCAAAACACGTATCGACGAAACAAGTAAATACATCAGGCCAAGTGAACACACTATGGATTTTGCTTTTATGTTTATCCCAAGCGAAGCACTGTACTATGATTTGTTGGTGAACAAAGTTGGAGCAGCAGGCACAAGCTCGCGTGACCTTATAGAATACGCGTTTCGCGACAAGCACGTCATAATCGTCAGTCCAACCAGTTTTATGGCGTATTTACAAACTGTCCTGCAAGGCCTCAGAAGTTTGCAGATTGAAGAACAAGCCAAAGACATACAGCTACGTGTCGGTCAACTCGGCAGACACATCGCCGGCTTTGAATCGTACATGCAAAAACTCGGCGGCAGTTTGTCGACGACAGTAAACCATTTCAACTCAGCGCACAAAGAGTTGAAAAAGATCGACAAAGACGTGGTGAAAATAGCCGACAGCGCGCCAAGTGTCGAGCCACTGCTGGTTGACAAACCAACGCTGTCAAGTGATTAAAAAATATACCCGCTGATGAAAGCGGGTATATTTGATGAGAACGAGCCTTATACTTTGTTGTTGCGGGTCAACAAGAGGTAGAGACGGCCACCGATTGCAGCGCCGACAAGTGTACCCACGATAGTTTCAAAAGTCAGCCGACTAGCCGAGACTGTCTTCGTGGCATCTGAGACCATGGAATTGCTGTTGTCGTTTTCGGTCAGGCTGAGGGCAACAGCTGGGTTGAGTGTTGTACCGTTGAGTTTTGTAATACGAGGTGACTCTTTGGCATTGGTGTCTTTTTGAGCTTGTGCTGAAGCCGTCGTGACTTGTTGCTGAAGCAAACCACCAGAGACAAGCAGGGCGAGGAAAAGCGCCAGGCCGATCCCAAGGCCGCGCTCGACATCGCTACGACTTCGCGAGACTGCGGCAGCAACACCAAACATGAAGATAGTGGCGCCAAGTAGTTCTGCAAAGACGACAAACCAGTTCCACTGCGTCAGGCTAGCAAGCGATAAGTTAACTTTGTTGCCCGAAAATGCGCTGACAGCAAGAATAGCGGCGATTGCACCGACAAATTGTGCCATCCAGTAGAAGAACATTTTGGCGGCGGAAATTTTACGCATGACCCAAAAACCAAATGAAACGGCTGGGTTAACATGCGCGCCTGAGATATTAAACATCATCGCAACGATGACGATGAGCGCAAACCCGACGAGGAATGCATTGCCGCCAGTTGCTGATACGATGGCAACAAGCAGAAATGTACCAAGCATTTCACCCATAACTTCTGCGCCGTTAATGTCATTCGTTAGTGAGTAGGTTGTTGGTTTTTCTGTCGGGCGGACGGCGGCGACAATTGTCGTTTTCTCCACTGATTTTTTTGTGGTCCGGACAGCTTTGGCAGCCGCAGGACGTGGTGTCTTCGTGCTCTTTGCACGCGACGTGGTTTTGGCTTTGGTGGCCATAGTGCATAACTCCCTTATACGTTATGCGAGTAGTATAGCATACAATGTTTCGCATTGAACATTAGTTATCAATCGTATACTATGGCTTACATGGCATTATTTGTTAGACAAGAAGATTCGCGGACTGAGTTGCAAAATCGTATTGCGGCGGAGCTACGTGAAAAAATAAAAAATGACAAACCGCTTGAATACAAAAAAACAATTAACTCAGTTGAAGAAGGCACTCATGAAGCGCGCAATGTCAGTGCCGTGGTGCTGTTAATTGTCGCTGTAGTTGTATTGGGCGTTGCGTACCTCTTATTATCACGTTAGAATAGAAACATGAATACCACTATCGCAGCGGTCCGCGAAGAACTGTTGCAGCGTTTTGAAACACTTGAGAATAAACAAGACATTTTAAAGGCACCGGAAGTTAAGCAATTACTCGCAGGTATCAAAGACGTACCTGCCCAGCAGCGTGCTGCCTATGGTCAGGCCGTGAATGAGCTCAAAAATGAGCTTGAGAATCTTGTTCAAAAATCCATCCGTCAGTTGGTGGACCAAAAATCTACTCTTTGTCCTATCGACGTGACGGCGCCAATGGATACTAACTCATCGATACCGCCACTACTGCCAAGCGCGCAGGGTAGTGTGCATCCGCTCACACAAGAAATGGAACGCGTGTCGGACATATTTTATCGCATGGGATTCACGACAGAAGAATCACGCGAAATCGATGACCAATACCACATGTTTGAGAGCCTCAATTTTCCCAAAGGTCACCCGGCACGTGATGATTACGATACGTTTATGACAGTGGAGCGTGACGCCGACGGCCACCCGCTAATTGCTCCAGCGCACACCAGCACTATGCAAAATCGTGTGCTTAAAAAATACGCTGAAAATCTGAAGCGCGGTGAAGCGATTGCAAGCATCGTAGTGGATCGTTGTTTTCGCAACGAAGACCTCGACGCGCGGCATGAGCACACGTTTTACCAAGTTGAAGGCATCTATGTTGACCGGGGCGTGCATGCCGGTATGTTGATTGCATCGCTACAAAAATTTCTTGAAGAATACTACGGCAAACAGCTTGATGTGCGCGTGAATCCGTATTATTTTCCATTTACCGAACCAAGTTTTGAATTTGCGCTGAGCTGCCCGTTTTGTGACAAAGCTGGTTGTAGTGTATGCAGCCACGATGGCTGGATTGAGCTGCTGGGCTGCGGTATGATACACCCCAATGTGCTGCGTGCCGCGGGCATCGACCCGCAAGAATTCACCGGTTTTGCATTTGGCTGTGGTATTGATCGTCTCGTCATGATGAAATACGGCATCGAAGACATTCGTCATTTCGAAAGCGCAAAATTAGATTTTTTGAGGCAGTTTTAGATGATTGATAAATGGTTAGAGTTTTTTTGTCATTCATGGAAACACCGCGATATAGATGCAATCATGGAATTGTTTTCGGACGACATTGAATACTGGGAATCTCCCTATGAGCAGTTATTATCGCTTGAGTCTGTTAAAGAGATTTGGCAAGCTATCCATAAGCAAGAAAACATCAAGATCCAAACAAGAGTTGTGATGTCTCAAGAAAGAAAATATCTTGTGGAATGGAGCCTCGAGTATACTCAGGATCTCAGCCACAATATCTGGGGCGGGCTATACATTATCGAGTTAGATGAAACGGGTAGATGCACATACTTCTATCAAGTTGGCGAAAAGAAGGTAGTATGAAAAAACCAATCGTCTACGCGTTTATCGACAGCCAAAATCTCAATCTCGGTGTTCAATCATTGGGTTGGAAATTAGATTATCGCCGCTTTCGGCTCTACCTCAAGAACAAATACAATGTTTCTGAAGCCTATCTTTTTATTGGCATGGTACCTGGTAATGAGCGTATGTATTCTCAATTGTCGCAGGCTGGGTACCATATAGTTTTTAAACCGACAGTTATCTACACGGAAAATGGTCGGCTCACAACGAAGGGCAATGTTGATGCCGAGCTCGTATTGTATGCTGCTGCCAAAGTGTATGAGCAGTATGATAAGGCCGTGATAGTAAGTGGCGATGGGGATTTTGCATGTTTGCATGATTATTTACTCGAGAAGCACAAACTCCTGCACGTTATGGTGCCCAATGCACGATTTTCCAAGTTATTACGCGAGCAGCAGAAGTACATTGTTCGGATTGACCGCCTCAAAGACAAGGTACAGTACATGTATAAAAATAACCGACCCAAGCGGTCGGTCGAAACCTTAGGCGGGGTCGGTCAAACGTTTAGGAGTAGCGGTCGGTCGAAACCTTAGGCCTGCCTAAACATGGTGATACCATACAATAGTAGCAAAAATGACGAAAAAAGTCAATAATAGTCAGAAGAGAATACAATCATGAAAGTTAGCCTCAACCACATATGCC
>JBAQIV010000024.1:0-6776 GCA_049289035.1 Saccharimonadales bacterium (SeqCode)
AGAAGACAACAAGATAGGCTCAACAACGTACAAACAAGCATGTACCAACAGAAATGGGAGGTCATAAAACCGAGCATCCAGCTAGCGCTGGAAGCTCGGATGGGGTGCTGAGGTGCGAAATGCGTGAATGACAGAGGTATGGTATAATTTTGTACTGAACGCGGATGTGGCGGAATGGTAGACGCGCTAGCTTCAGGTGCTAGTGTACGCAAGTACGTGGAGGTTCAAGTCCTCTCATCCGCACCAACGTTAATATTTGAAGCTGCTGTTATGCAACAGTTTCAACTTCCTTCACGACATTTTGAAACTCTAAACCATCTTCATCTTTGTACGGCTCGCCCATTTTGTGAAAGTTTAGTTTTGCCAACAGGTTTTTTGAACCTGCATTGTCAGTTAGATACCTGGAATAAATACGTGCGTGGCCTAGCTTCGCGAGGTAGCCGACAACCGCTTCTGTACTCGACAACCCTATGCCCTTGTCGCGGGCTTCTGGGCTGCCGATCATGATATGCAAGGACGGACCTTGCAAATACTGGTCTGCTCGTAGATGTACCCACACCGAACCGACAACGGTGCCCCGATATGCAATCATCCAGTTGAGCTGGTCGTCATTTTCGATAAAACCTCTCACCCGCTCTCTTTCTTGCTCCAAAGTAGACGGCTGATTGTCTTTCGCCGCGACGCCCATGAGTCGTAACGTGTTGCGACCCATGTCGCCCTGAAGCCACGCAACGCCAAGCGGCGCATCTCGTGTAATGTCTGGCTCAACAAGGCGTACACCTGGATTGTTCGTATGTAATTCTTTTGCTCTCATAAACTTTTTATCCATTTTTCAAGTTCTGATAAAGTCGTTTCTATATCTTGCATCTTCACATCATAAAACTTTTCCAGTCGATTCGTTTCTGTTTCTGGCAAATCACGATAGATGTGCTTCAAATCATACTCTGCCTTTTCGCGCTTTCCATGTTTCAGCCGTAAAAACTTTGTTGCATAACGCAAAATAAGGTGATAGTAATGGAGTGCTTCAAGTGATTTACCGCGTTTGATATTTTTGATAACCGATAGACTGATGAGCTTGTAATAACGCCCGAGTTTTTCACGTGCCTCGTCTAGGTTATGGCCACGTAGTGAAGATACCTGAAAATCTATGACCTGTCTTTTGTCGAAAATTACTTCGGCATCATCAACACCTTCTACAAGCTTTACCTCTCGACTAATACCTTGTGTATTGATGTCGACAGTTAAGAACTCGTTCATGCCTTGTAGGTGATATGCTACGTGTCCGAGTTCGCCACTATTTTTTACTTGATAGCGAAAATCTATCGGCGCAATTTGTGCCAATATTGGCTCGATATCGTCATATATCGTAAACACCTTGTCGTCGTCAACACTAAGCCAAAGATCGATGTCAGAATACTTGTCGGCATAGCCTTGCGGCACAGAACCCTCAACCCAAAAGGCATGAACGTCTGTGCGCTCACTCAAAGATTTCTGCAAATGCTTGATTATTTTTTTCCTATCATCCATGAGCCCTATTATACCTTTCGCTATGCTTGTAGTCCTAATATCACGGTCCCTGCAGCGATCAAACAAAGCGCCGCAATCTTTCGCCTATCCATCCCCTCATGAAACGCCCTTGCGCCAAATACGGCAGTCAAAGGTGCTGACAGCGAACGAATAGCGGTAACATACGCAATCGGGCCAGATGCGATGGCGCCAAAGTAAAACATGCCAGCAATGCCCTGAATCGTACCATTTTTAGCTATAAGTTTTATATGCGGGTGTCGATACTTTCCAGGCGCGATACTCTGCGCATAGATGAACTGCACAACCGCAGACGCAAGCGTCACCCAAAATGCATAAAACAACGGCGAGCTCTCTAATAGTGCGATACTGCCGACTGTGGTATGAAGCGAGATAGTAGCAACGCCAATCAGCCCAAACCGCGTACCGCGATCGTTCCAAATAGTACCAAGCATATTGCGATTACCACGACTTGTGTTGAGTATGTAAACACCACTTATTATGATTAAGACGGCAAGGATTGCCGCTACACTTGGTATCTGCCCTAGAAATATCGCAGCAGTTACCAACATAATAGCCGGGTAAAGTGATAGAAGTGGTGCTGTTTTCGACAACTGGCCGTATTTTAAACTCTGCAAATACACGGCAGTATCTAACGGGGCAGTAATGCACGTGCTAACGGTGCTACTCGTCCAAAACGCGACCGACAGCGAGTGCTCCGGCAAAATGTGCCCAGTCGTAACAGCGAGCAACCCCGTAACGGGCAGTGCCGCTAGTCTCATCATCCATGCAAGATGAAGATGATGAACGTTATGACTTAAGTGTTTGTCGTTAACTTTGCGTAGTGACGCAAAAATCGAACTTAAAAATGCGTAAGTAAACCACATGTATATTTTCCTTTTGTTAGGTATTCTTAGTAATCAAAATAGTTTCTAGTTGTATACTCCCAAGAGAGCGGCGGAAGTAGCTATATAAAAAGACTTAATCTATTCCTTTCATTATAGCAGTTATGGTAATAAATTTCAACATATTTTGCTGATTTTGCAAACTGCCTCTGCTGCAGGCGTGCAAAGCACGTCGGATCCGCCGGCTGAGCTATACCGCCCCCTGTTGCTTTGGTAGTAGGCAGGCCACAGGCTAACCCCTCTCAGTTCCGATTCCCGCGGCTACTTTCGATATTCGCAACTTTTTCGTATCATTAGTACCACTACAGCTATGAACGACTGGACATTGTACCCAACTTGGATTGCGACAGCATTGTCGATTGTTGGCTGGTTGTATTTTGTGCATAGAGAATATGCCCCGGATCGGCCAACGACACTCAGCGACCTGTCGACTCGCTCGCGAAAAACACGGTTATATTTTCGCACACTAATGCTTGTCTGTCCGTTATTATTTGCAATCACCGGGCTATGGTTCGTGCACTACCGGCTCGAAAGTGCTATCATCACCGCCTTGTGGCTGACGACCATACTTTGCTGCATGATGGCGGGTATATTTTTGCCGACACACGGTCGCGAAAAGTTGCTTCACACATTTTTCGCAGTCATAATGGGCTTGGCCATGCTTGCACTTGTCGTTGCCGGGGCAATCGTTGCGCCTCGATATCACGCTGTACTTTGGCTTATATTTGTTGTTATGGCTGCGCTTGCAATCATCGGCCCACGACAAAAACGCCACTATATAGTGTACGAGCTCGACTTTATGTTTTTGTCGCATGTATCGATGGTCGTGATCGCGCTTGCGGTCGCCTGAGCACCTGTTTATAATCGGTCTCGATGAAACAAGGTAAAATTACGCCAAACGGTGTTGTGCTGCACACTCATGAAAATGCAACGGTCGTATTTTTAACCGAGCAAGGCTTCGACGTTGAGCTTTTACCGCCACTCCAGCGTAAAGGAGCGAGAACGCCAGATATAAAAATGAACGCCTTAGCGTGGGAGATAAAATGTCCAGTCGGCAAAAGTGCTAATACTATTAAACGAGCATTTAAAGCAGCGTTACGTCAGTCTAAAAATATTATTTTTGACTTGCGTGGTTCAAGAATGACAGACAAAGTAAATATCGCTAAGCTTGAAAAAGAATTTAATGATATTAAAAGTGCAAAGCATCTATTGATAATCACTAAAAAACGGGAACTACTTGATTTCCATAAATAGCTCGTGCTATCATGGAGGCACTGAAATGTCGCCACCGTGGTTCTGCGGAGGCGATATTTCGCTTTATTTGTGTGCAGAATAGTCTTGATAAGCAACCAGGTCTAGCCAGCTGTTTGATAGTTCGCTATTCTAGTACCCGGTATCTGGATACTGATTTAGGGGCGATGAGCTTCCTATCATCCGACAGGACCACGTCGGATGACGTGGTAGTTGGGGAGCCTTCAGCGAAAATAATTGCGCACGTGCGCTCTAGCCAACTCGTTATAGATATATATAATAGATGTGTTGACCCGGGCTGTTGGCAGTAGATATTTAGGGCGATTAGCTCAGTTGGCTAGAGCGCACGATTCACATTCGTGAGGTCACAGGTTCGAGCCCTGTATTGCCCACCAGCATAAAACAGTCACCTTGTGTGACTGTTTTATGCTGGTGCGGGATGAGGCGCGAGAACCTGTACTTTTGCGCAAAGCAAAAGCAGGTTCGGCGTAGTGAGCAAAGGAACGCTAATGCTTGCATTCGACCCTTTGCGAACGAAGGAGCGAGCCCGCGAGCGACCCTGTATTGCCGTAAAAATCAATGCGTATTGCTTTTTGCAATTGACAACCACCCTCTCGAACTCAAACAACTCGTTGATTACCAACTTCGCATTGCTCTATACTATTCTCATGCCTTCATTTGACAACGACAAATTTGTAAAGCGCGTCATTGAAGCGCTTCAACAATCAGGCCGTACATATAACGAAACAAGAATCATGACACTCATTGAGGCGCGTGACCAACTTGTCGACAGCGGCAAATACAACCCGCAAACTGCACTTTACGAAGCGGCACGGTCGCAGGGTTTTACCAATGACGACATCGCCACCATCGACGCCGCAGAAGAACGCTACCTTGCAGATCTTGGCCTGATTTCCGACACGCAACCAGCCGCACCGCGCTCGACACTTGGCTCGTACACAAAAGACGTCTTGATACTACTTGGCATTGTATGCCTCATGATCGCAATCGCCTACTTCTTTGCCACATAACATTCGCAATCCATAGGACTCTCTGTTAAAATATTTTGTATGGGTCGCTAGCTCAGTTGGCTAGAGCATCGGCTTTACACGCCGAGTGTCGGGGGTTCGAGTCCCTCGCGACCCACCAATATTAAAAACCCTGCATCGCATGGGTTTTTAATATTGGTACGCCATGGGAGTTGAACTCTCGACGCCAAGGGTCGGGGTGAGGAGCGCCACGTCGGCGCTCCGCAAGGCGACTTTCCGACGACAGCTATGCTGTCGATCGTGAAATCGCGGGCCTGCCGAAGGTAGGTCGAGTCCCTCGCGACCCACCATAAAAATATCCGCCGATGCGGATGTTTTTTATGGTGGGGTCCGCGAAGAAAGCAAACTGCTTGGCTTCCGTAGGACGAGAACGAGCGGAGCCTTGTCCGAGTTTTCGGCTATAGCCGAAAGGCGAAGACGGCGAGCCGGGCCCGCGAGATTTTTCTGTCAGGAAAAATACTTGTGGGTCGTATGCCCCTCGCCACCCACCACTATCCTGCTTTTTGTATTCACTTTGCCATAAGCGTACAATAGTACGCATGGATACAACAATCAAAACTATTACTGCGCGACAAATTTTAGACTCACGAGGCAACCCGACCGTCGAGGCTGACGTACACGTAGCTGACGGCTCGATGGGCCGTGCCGCGGTACCGAGCGGAGCCAGTACCGGCTCGGGTGAAGCGCTCGAGCTACGTGACGGCGGCGCTGCGTACGGCGGTAAGGGCGTACGCAAAGCTGTCGCCAATATCTGCGACATTATCGCACCAAAACTCATCGGCATGGACGCCAGCGACCAGCGCACCATCGACCACACCATGTGCGAACTCGATGGTACCGACAACAAATCAAACTTGGGGGCCAATGCCATACTTGCCGTTAGCCTGGCCGTCGCCAAAGCCGTGGCCGTCGCACAACACAAGCCGCTGCACCTTTATATAGCCGAATACGTAGGTAACCCGCAACAGAACCTACCACTACCCATGATGAACATCGAAAACGGCGGCGCACATGCTGCCTTTGCAACCGACATACAAGAATACATGATTGTTTGCAAATCTGCCGAAACAATCGACCAAGCGGTACAAATGGGTGCCGAGGTGTTTCATGCCCTTGCCAGCATACTCAAAGAACGTGGCTATCCAACGACGGTCGGCGACGAAGGCGGCTATGCACCCCAGGTGAAAAACGGTAATCGCGAGCCACTCGAACTTATTTCGGCGGCTGTTGCCAAAGCTGGCTACCAGCTGGGTAGCGATATTGTCTTTGCGCTCGACATCGCATCGAGTGAGTTTTTTGAAAACGGCGCGTATACGCTCAAGACCGAAAACCGCACCCTGACAAGTGACGAAATGGTGGCATGGGTAGCCGCACTGACCAAAGATTACCCGATAGTTAGCATCGAAGACGGTTTGGCCGAAAGTGACTGGGAGGGCTGGCACAAACTGCAAGCACTCATCGGCGAGCGCGTCCAGTTGGTAGGCGACGACTTGCTTGTCACCAATGTAAAATTACTCGAACGAGCCATCGCCGAACAATCCGCCAACGCCATACTTATAAAACCCAACCAAATTGGCAGTCTGAGCGAGACGATCGACGCGGTGACTATGGCGCACCAAGCTGGCTGGCGTACTATCATGAGCCACCGTTCGGGCGAAACCGAAGACACAACCATTGCTCACCTCGCCGTTGGCTTGGGCTGCGGCCAGATAAAAACTGGGTCGCTTTCGCGTACCGACCGCGTCGCAAAGTACAACGAGCTAATGAGAATTTACGAAGCCGACCCGGGGCTCCCGATGGGGAAACCGTTTAACATAGACCATATCTCATAGATCATACAGCGCTATATGCTATACGACATATGATATATTATTGCTCTATGTGTCTATGACAAATGATATATTGTCCTAGCTTCGTGGCAAATAGTCGGCCAAATGCGCGAGTGAATAGTCGTGTCGGAGCATCTCGACAAGCTGTTTGAGTGTGGTACCAGTTTTGACGCCAGGGTTGAGCATATCATGAGGGTCGCAAGCAGTTTTGAGGTCCC
>JBAQIV010000025.1:0-25098 GCA_049289035.1 Saccharimonadales bacterium (SeqCode)
GTGTTTTACTTGGAGGGCCAGCGGGGACTTGAACCCCGGACACCCTGCTTAAGAGGCAGGTGCTCTAACCAGCTGAGCTACTGGCCCGTCGTTGAATATTGTAGCGAAAAGTACGCGTTTGTGCGACCGAGCATAACTCGGAAAAGGCAGGGTCACGTCCCGCGACCCCCGAACTTCACGATTGAAAGCGCAGCTTTCATCGGAAGGTTCGTTTCCGAACTGCCACAGGCAGTTCTCACTCTAACCAGCTGAGCTACTGGCCCGCATTATGCGCAGTGTGACAGACTGATATTTTAACTGATTACCTCTGTATCTGCAAGGAGGTAATCAGTTAAATGTAGGTGACTTTACAACTGGTTTAGATCATTTTCGAGCGTCGCAGTGTCGGCTGTACTATCAAGCTGCGTGGCGTCGAGTGCTTTAGCTGAGGCGTCAAGGTCGGCGGTCGAAGTGATACTTTGTGGCATAGCAGCAGCTTTTTGCTGGTTGCTCGTCGCTTGTTCGCTACGTGATTGTTGCATGGTATAGAGGTTGTATCCGACGAGCCCGACGATCACAATGACAGCGAGCACGAGCACCACCTCTATGATACTAAAACCGGCTGACAAACGGCGGGAGGTTGCGGGTGCGCGCATTATTGTGTCCCTCCGGCAGTTGTATCGTCAGTTTTGGTGGTATCAGTGTCAGTCTTCGTGGTGGTATCAGTTTTTTGCACCGAGGATTTAACCGCAGCGAGAAGTTGTTTGACGGCATCGCGGTAGGCTTTGAGGGCAGCGGCCTGAGCTTTTTTAGTGGCGAGAAATGCCGATGCGGCAGATTTGGGAGTGCTCGAAGTACAGGTAAATTCACCACCCGATGTTTTAGCGGCATCGATTGCTTTCATAGCGGCAATTGCAGCGTTGTCGGCGTTTTTCACCTCAGTACTTAGAGTCGCTAGGTCAACACCTTTTTTGGTGGCAAAGGCCTTGACATTGTCGTAGACTTTGGTGATCATTTCGTAGTGGTGCTGGCCATTGGTGGCGGTACGCTCGACGATCTTTTTGATTGCGCTTTCGCGGTTTTCACAGACTTTTTTCTTGGCATCGGCAACTTTTTGATCGCGTTTTTCTTTGAGTTCGACTTCTTTTTCTTTCTCAACTTCTAGACGGGCTTTTTCGGCCTCACGCTTTTGTTCTTCGGCGCGGGTTTGGGCTTCTCGTAATTGTTCACGTTGTTTTTGCAGCAGTTCTTTGGTTGATTCCAGTCCTGAGCTACTGACACCATCTTCATCTGAGGTTGCTCGTGCTGACACGACATGCCACGAACCAGCGACAATGACGGCGCAGAGTGACAAACTGAGTAATGTAAGTGATTTTTTCATACGCTTATGTAACTACTTCCTGTTTAGTAATAGTAAGCACTATCATAATATACTTTGGGCTACCTTTCAATCGAGGCTAAAGGCTTCGGCAAAGATGGGTGTGGTAGGAGACGCTTTGTAGACGACGTCTCGCATAGCAGTAACAAACCCACGTGAGCCGCAGATAAATACTGTGGTGTCGTCGGTAATGTGCGCAGTAATTTCACTTGGGCTAAACCGTGTCGTTAGGTCAGTTTCACGCCGGATAATCGTCTCATGTGGTGCACTTGCAACGAGTTCGGTCTCAAAGCAGCGTGCCGCTGAGCGACAACTGTAGAGCACCGTAATTGGTGTGCTTTGCTGACGGAGCCTGAGGTCACGCAAATGACTCATGATAGGTACGACGCCACTGCCACCCGCAATCATAGTGACGTGCCGCAGTGGATTTACGAACTGGCACAATGGTCCCTGAAAGGGTTGTGACACCTCGAGGCGGTCGCCGACGGCAGCCTTGTCGATCGCCCACGACGATACGACGCCACCTGGCGATCGTACGATGGTAAGCCACACAGTGCCCGAACGAGGGCTTGAGGCAAATGAGTACTGTCGTAGCGTTGATGTACCGTCGGGCAGTACTAGTTTAACGATAGCGTGTTGGCCTGGACGGTACCGATACGAAGACGGTAAACTGACGCGTAGGCTGACGGCATCGGGCGATTCATATGTACGCTCGGCGATTGTGGCGTCGTGCCAGGTGTAAGGGTCAAGTATCATATACTCTAGTATATCTGTTAAAATAGTCACTATGAAATTATTGTCTGGCGCCGAACTGGTCGGCTATATCAAAGAGCGTCAAGCGCGCCAAGTTCGGGCGCTGCGTCAAGCCCATAGTGTGTTTCCTAAACTTGCTATCGTGCAAACGATTGACGACCCGGTGATCGACACGTATGTGCGACTGAAAAAAGGCTATGGCAGTGATATATTGATCGATGTCGCCGTACACAAGGTCGCGCAGTCAGAGGCGCGTGACGTGATCGATCAGCTCAACGCAGACGCGTTAGTCCACGCTATTATCGTACAGCTACCACTGGCCGATACCGCGCAGACCGACGAGGTGGTGAACCGTGTTGCTCCCAGTAAAGATGTCGATGGTCTAGCCGCTGATTCGTTGTTTGACCCAGCGACAGCACTGGCGATTAATTGGCTATGTGCAGGCTACAACATAGACCTTGTCAAGCAGTCGATACTTATCGTTGGTCAGGGCCGCCTTGTCGGGGCACCGCTTACGAAGATGTGGCGAGACAGTGGCTATACCGTCGTGACAGCCGATCGTTCGACCGACAACCTCACGCAACTTTGCCATGAGGCGTCGCTGATCGTCGCCGGGGCTGGTTCGCCAGGGCTTATTACGAGCCACATGGTGCGCCCTGATACTATATTGATCGACGCTGGTACGGCGAGTGAAGGCGGCAAAATCGTGGGCGATATCGCACCCGATATCTATGCCCGTGATGATCTAAAAATCACGCCACAAAAAGGTGGCGTGGGGCCGCTGACAGTTGCGGCATTGTTTGACAATGTCATACGTGCGGCTACGCGAGTTTCAGCGTCGCTTTGACGCGATCTACCACCTGTCGAGGCGTCAGGTCGGCTTTCACGATATAACTCTCAATACCGAGACTGCGTAAATGCTTGGGCGCTTCTTCTTCACCGAGGTTGGTGAGGACAATAACGGGTATCATTTTGCCCCATTCATGCCGACGAATCTCGGCGAGCGCTTCATCACCGTTCATACCGGGCATTTGCATGTCGAGGAGTATCAGGCTTGGTGCAGTTTTCTTCACGAGTTCGATGCCGCTTTTGCCGTCGTTGGCGACGTGTACCTCGAAGCCATCGGATTCAAATTTCATCCGGTACATCTGTGAAATGACTTGGTCATCTTCGATAATAACGATAGTGGTCATGCTGTCTATTTTATCACAGTTGGTAGATACTCGACATGATCTCCGCGGGGTCGCTTGAGCCAGTGTGTGTACGGTAATTGACACGCAATGTCCGACGCCACCACGATGTGCGTGACCAGTCTAGATGGACAAGTATGACTTCGACAGGCGTCGTCACGCCGTTGATAATACGCTGCACTCCACTGTGGGGCGCTACGGCACCACGAACACTTCGTTTGCCTTCTGGAAATATAACAACTCTCTCACCCATGTCAAGGCGAGAAATCGCATAGTCAACAGCATGATAGTCGCGCCGTCGCCGTCGCGTTGGAAAGCCGCCACCGAGCCAAATGAGCGGCATGAGCAAGGAAAAATAAATCGGTGCAGCGGTCATATAACGAAGCGGGCACGATCGATAGATCGTTTGAACTGGCAACCCCATAAATATCGCGTACGCGTCGAGGTAACTTTGGTGATTGCTGACGAACAGATAATGGCGCTTGGGGTCGATTTCAAGCGGTGTTTCGACGGTAATTCGTAAAAAACCAACCAGGCGCATGATACGGTAGAGAAACCAGGCGCTGCTGACTTGGAACACAGTATGAATAATGCCTGGAAACGGGGTTTGCATAGAATAATAAGCTTGTTTATATGATGATAATGCTATAATTATGAAGATAACCTGGCAAAAATAAAAGACCTATCATGAAAATCACACGAACTTTACTTGGTGACAAACGACTGTGGCGGCCAGTGTATGGTCGCTATAACCCCGATATCATGCGTCGCCGTCTCGACGGGCTGGCAACTGCCGGCGTGACGCGGTCGAAGCTCGATGCATCGCGAGCATTTGCCGACCGAGCGTTCGCGCACTATTATCAGGTCAAAAAATCGCCTCATTATGGTTTTGTGTTCGCTATACCGACGCGTATCAATCGACGAAACGATGATTATATTAGTGAAGCACGACATTTTCTGCCGATTGTCGATGAACTGGCGCCTGACGTCGTGCAGGTACTCATGAGCGAATTACCACCTGTCGTGCTCGATGAATACCATGATCGTGATGGCCGAGCTGTCGGGGCAGTTGTGTTTATTCCTATATTTAGTGACATGCTGCGCGATATTCGGCCACGGATTCGCACGAAATTGAAAGTAAACAAAATCATCAAAGACGCGGCACGTTTTGCATCTAAGACCTTGCACGCAGAGATAATCGGGCTGGGTGCGACGCTGCCAAAGATGACGCATTTTGGCAAAGACTTCAGCCGTCGTGGGATTGTCGCTACGACTGGGCATGCCGGTACGGTACATCTGATATATACCGAATTTTCTGAGCTGGTTGATCGTAATTTTTCAGGTACGGTTGGAGTTGTGGGGGCTGGTTCCATTAGCGCCTCGGCGGCGGCAATGATACTCGATGCGTATCCGTCTGCTCGGGTGGTCATGTACGATATTCGTCCGAAAGTGTTGCGTGACGTAGTGGCTGGTCTATGTCGTACGTATGGACGTGACCGCGCGGTCGTTGCGTCGTCAAATGACGATGTGTTGCGACAAGGGCAGGTGATCATTTCAGCCATAACCGCTCAATTGTCGATTGACGAGAGTATTGATCTGACCGACAAAGTGATTATCGATGACAGTCAGCCCGGTAGTTTCAGTCGCAAAGAAGTAGAAGCGCGGGGCGGTACGCTGGTTTGGGTCGTCGGGCATGATCATAGCCGTCGCAAAGTCTTAACGCGTCGAAGTCGGTTTCGTTATGGCGACGAAGGGCTGTGTGAAAGTGGTGATGTATGGGGATGTGAAGCGGAAGTTGCCTCGTTGTGGCTTATGAAGCAGACACATTTGGCGGTTGACGACCAAGTGACGCCGGAGATCGTGCGTAGGGTGGGAGCTGTTATGGACACGGCGGGTGTGGGCCGGGCACGATGGCAAGTCGCTGGCCAGCCGGTTACGCTCAAGAGGAAGCGATCATAATGGCAGGCCTTGTCACATTTTTTTGTTTTGCCACGATTGCAGTCAATAGTCTTATGATATTGTTTTTGTCGACGGTGGGTGGTGAATTTCGTCGTTCTATACGAGCGTTTATCATGTCTGCAGTGCTTGCAAATTTCTGGGCGCTGGGTGCATTGTTGCTGCTGATCTTTCCGCTTAGTAGCCTCGGCAACGCTGGTCGTTTGTTGTTTGTACTCGCACCAATGTGGGTGATGTACTGGTTGTTTTTGTTTGCAGAATACTACCCGGGCGGCCTGGTGGTAAGCTCGCGTGTGCGACATGCTGCGCTGGTCATCGCTATTGTCGCGTCAGCAGCAGCAGGCTATGGGATTGAATTGATCATTCCCGCTACTCAGAGTCATGGTGACGGACTGTACGTCGCGACAGTTGGACAGATTCCCTATATGGCCTATGCGGGGTATTTCGGGGTATTTTCGCTGCTGTATTCGTACTCGTTTCAGCAAAAAATACGTCGGAGTTTGCCGTCACGACAACACCAAATATGGTTTGCATACGGCGGTATGCTGATCAGCAGTTTTGTGGCGTTTTTGACAAATTTGATTTTGCCCCTGTTTGGTATCAGTGAATATATCTGGATGGGGCCAGCCAGTTCGTTTATATATGCCCTGAGCTATGCGTTTGCCATGAAGCGATATCGTTTGTTTGATCTACGTCGTTTTGCAACGCGTGCCGTGGTGTATTTTGTGGCACTCATCGTCATGGTGACGATCTACGCATTTGTGATGGGAGTGATACGCAACATTTTGGAGCAAGTGCTTCGAACGCCAGTGAGCAGCGATATATTTTATACGGTCATGACGGTGTTTGCGATATTTTTGTACGAGCCGCTCAAACGCCTTTTTGATCGTTACACGAAACAGATATTTTTCAAAAATGACTATGAGATACAAGATGTCATCGATGAGCTAGGCGGCCTACTGCTCAGGGCAAATACGCGCCGCGACATACAGTCGCACACGTCAAAAGTTTTGCGCAAAACATTGCTTACCAACCAAGTGCGCGTGGTGATGAGTGATGAGCTAGGCGACGAGACCGAACGCTTGACGAAATTGTTTCGAACGGCACGCGCGAGTGTGATCGCTGTTGACAGTGACAAAACAAGCATCGAGACAGCTCGCTGGATGCGCGAGCATGACTATGAACTGATATCGATCGTAAAAGTACAGGATCACACGATAGGCTGGATTACGTTTGGTCCAAAACGCAGTGGCGATGCTTACACGCGACAAGATATATCACTGGCAGATATAGTGAGCGACGAAGTAGCGATTGCTATGGAAAATGCCTGGCAGTACGAACAGATCCAGGAATTTAACGCGACACTACAGGCAAAAATCAAGGAAGCAACCGATGAGCTACGTCGATCCAACCGTCGCCTCCGCGAGATCGACGCCAGCAAAGATGAATTTATCAGTATGGCATCGCATCAGCTACGTACACCACTGACAAGTGTCAAAGGTTACATTAGCATGTTGCTCGATGGTGATCTCGGCGCTATTAAACCCGAGCAGCGAAAAGCGCTCGAAGAAGCATACAATTCTTCGCAGCGTATGGTTTATTTGATCGGAGATTTTCTGAATGTGTCACGACTACAAACCGGTAAATTTGAACTTGAACTCTCGGAGGTATCGCTGCCGCATATTATCGAAGAAGAAATTGCGCAACTGCGTGCTTCGGCCGAATCACGCGGGGTTGTGCTGCAGTATGAACCGCCCACGGATTTTCCTATGATTGCGGTCGACGAGACGAAGATCCGGCAGGTTATGATGAATTTTATTGACAATGCGATTTATTATTCAAAACCGACTGGCGGTAAGGTGCATGTCTCACTGGTGCATGACGCCAGCGACGTGGTATTTCGGGTGCGTGACAATGGTATTGGTGTGCCGGCAGCAGCTCGGTCGCATCTCTTTATGAAATTTTATCGTGCTAGCAACGCGCGCAAAGCTCGTCCGGATGGGACGGGTATTGGGCTGTATATGGCAAAGAAAGTTGTCATGGCGCATGGCGGTACGATATTGTTTGAGAGTCGGGACGGCGAGGGCTCGGAATTTGGCTTTCGTATACCAGTTGCGCTAAAAGAGCATATCAAAACCCCCTCTCGATAATTGAAAGGGGGTTTGATAGGTGAGACGGCAAGCGGTCAAACTTGGTCGTGCGGGTGAGGTAAGCTTAACGGTTCAACAAGGCGCTGTTGAGGGCGCGACGTGAACGGATAAAGCTACTGACACCGAGGCCAAGTGCACTCGACCCTAGGAGGCCGCTGATAACCATCTCAGGACCAGTATTGGCAATCACTACTGGAGTTTGAGGGGTATCACAGTCGGTCACCGTCTTTGAATACTTGTGTGCGTCGAAGTCAGACTCTTTGATAGTCACGACCTTTTTCGTACTGAGTTCGCAGACGCGGATAACCTGAGCGGGCAATGTCTTGCAGTCGTCGAGGTTACGAGAGTACTTTGTAGAATTGAAATCTTTTTTGTCAATTGTAATGACGGTTTTCGACGTCAATTCACAGACTCGCTCTTTGCAGTCCTCGAGGTTCTTCGAGTATTTGCTTGCGTCGAAGTCAGACGCTTTGATGTCTTTTATGACCCAGGTTGCGAGTTCGCAAACCTTGATCATTGCAGGCGCAGGCTTGCAGTCGTCGAGGTTACGAGAGTACTTTGTAGAGGTGAACTCGCTTTCCTTGATCGTCACAATAACCTTGTCACTGAGGCGGCAGACTTGGATGTCTTTGTCCTCAGATTTTACCTCAAAAGACTTTTTGCAGTTTGCGCTGGTAGCGGTCTTTTCGACGCCGTCAACTTTGACGACAACTATGGCTTCAACGCTGTACGCACCGACAGTCGTCTGAGTATAGGTGGTGTTGGGGCCACGGTAGATTTCTGTACCAGCAGCATTGCGGACGACGTAGTCGACGCGGACAAATGTTGCGTTTTCGACCTTGTAGTCAGTTGCAAAGCTAAACTGGGTGCGTGAAATCTGGTTGACCGTCACAAAATTACAGACGTAGACAGGGACCACTGGTGCGGGTTTGACTTCAACAGTCGTTTGGCACTGTGGGCTTGTCTTGTCACCGAGTGACGTTGTGACAGTCAAAATAACTGTGTAAACACCAGTCTCAGGTAGCGTAATCGTACCAGAATTTGCTGTAAGGGCAGTACTGTTGACGGTGACAGTTTTCACGACGGTACCAGCAGCGTTTTTCACGACGTACGTGTATGTGCTAACGGTTGCGCCGTTTTCGGTTGTGGCTGAACCGTCGAAGTTAAACTCCGTGCGGCTGATCTGGTGTGGCGTGATGGCCTTACACGCAACAGCCGGAGCTGGCTGACAGGTTTTGGTGACGGTGACGTCAGCGTCATCAGTCGTGTAGGCGGTGTCAGTCTCGACTCGAGCAATGTTTTTCAAGGTGTTAGCACCACATACGGGTAGATTGTCATTTGCAACGACCTGAGCAGTAAAGGTGACATTTGCATTACCATCTGGCAGATAACTGCCGATATTTTCACCGGTAGAGGTGAACAATTTGTCAGATAGTGAGTACAAGTTAGGGTACTGGTAGCTGTAGTTGCTCAGTTTTGCCGTGCCCGGTACGTAGACGATACCTTGTGGCAATGTGTCTTTTATGACGACATTGTTTAGGGTAGCCTGACCGATATTTTTGAAACTGATTCGATAGTCAACTTTGTCTCCTGGGTTGACGCTAGCAGTCTGACCATAGGTCATCGTGCCATTTTTGCGCACATCTTTGACGAGCGTAAAGTTTGCAGCAGGAGCAACGGCTTTAACTTTAAAGGTAACCGTACCAGAGTATGGCAGACAGCCTGGCCAGTCGCCGTTGAGGTTGTCATAGCCGACTTTTACGCCAGTATCTGTCATGATGGCGTCGTTGAGCTGCACGCCACTAGCGTATGCTTTCGTGAACAGACGAGCTGAACCTTCTTGGTAGTCCAAGGTGATGGCACTACTACTGGTGAGTTTGACGGTGTCCCAGACTTCACCTGGGTTTGCATTGGTTGCGCGCACATAAGCGGCTGCGTCGGCGGTACCATTGACGGTGCTCGGCACAGCAGCTTCGACAGTAGTGCCGCGGGCGATACCTTTGTAGCTGTTTTCTGCAGTGTTTAGGTTACTTGCGGCGTTGTTGTGGATGTATACCTGAAAGAGGTATTCATGACCAGGAACGATAGTGGTTGAACCGCCGAGGGTTTGACCCGTCGTGAGGTCACGGACGGTCAAAAACTCGCGCTCGTCACCATACTCAGGGTTGTTTGTGATTGAGTTAAATGTGACATATGGAGCCGGGCTTTCCATCGTAAAGGTCGTACGACTGGGTCCCCATGCGTATGTCAAAACAGCCGATGTACCAGCGACCACTATAGCGGCCGCAATAGCAAACTGTTTTGGCACGTATCGTAGCTTGGTGAGTAGATTTTTCATAGAAAAATCTCCTTTCTACTTTAAGTGATAGTTTGTATGCGTTAAAAAATAAATGTTTTTCCTAGGGTCGAGTTGTAAAAGTACCTCAGGTGAGGCTCGTATAGCGCTGTGTCAAATCATGTTAGTTCATATGAAAGAAGTGTTACCAGAGGCAACGTTTGATAGTATCGAGAGCAAAAGCTCTATCGAAAACAAACGTTGCCTCGGCGTGAGACAGTAGTATGTCGTGTGTTGTTGGCGCTGTGCCTCCCCACTCCGGGCGCAATGCCGGAGCGGGGAGGCGGATTGCCGCGCCAGCGCGTCAGCCGCAGTTCGGGTTAGCTGGGTCCGGGGTCGGACACAGGTTTGCCGATGGCTGCGGTGCCGAGCTGGGCGGCGGTGGGGGCGGTGGGGTTGTGCGAGTAGCACTTACCACGGTCGTCGCTGTCGTTTTGACAGCCGTCGACGTGGACGCACTCGCCGTCGCGCGAGCCACCACGACAGGCCGAGAAGTCTCGACTGCCGTGACGGGATTGCGCGACGGGTCAGGCGTACCGCCCTGTGGGTCATGCGCCCCCGACCCGATTGAACCGACGGTACCATCCTTAGAGCACAAGTGCCCCTTCGGCTGGTTGCCCGGTTCGGCCGGGTACTGGTCATCGGGACACTCGTCCCAGATGACCGGCGGAGGTGGCGGCAATTCCGTCGGGCGCTTCGGCCCGACTTCTTCGCCGGCGACCTTGTGCAGGAGCCGGTCCCAGTTCAGACAGCTCTCGAGCGCGAAGCCCGAGTATGGATCCTGTCGCCAGGACCCGTCTGCCAGCTGAACTGGCTTTGCCATCCCGACCCGCACCTGCGGCGTCGAGTCCACATATTCCTCGCATCCGTGGTTCTTGAGGCCACGGGTGTTGAGGAAGCTGTGGACACGGATGATTGGCAGACTGTCGTTGATCTCCTTGTTGCCGGCGGCACGCACGATCTCTCGTGCCTGCTCGTCGGTGACGTTGGAGTTAACGACGAGGATGAACCGCATGCCAGTGCCCTGAGCCTCGAGGGCCTTAGCGTTCGGCATGTCGGTGGAATGGTCGAAGCTGGAGGTGCGCTTACCGCACTCCCAGTACCACGACTCATCCTTCATCCAGCTGTCGATCTCCGTCCAGGACGAAGCCAGCCTCCGGTCTGCCGTCGGCGCCACCACTGGGGGTGTCAACGGGTTCGCGTTGGTTTGCTCGCCGTTGAACGGCGCTAGGTTGTTTGCCGGGATGACCGGCGCCACAACCTTGCCGCCATTGCTGTCAGTGCCCGCCACTGACTGCTTGGACGCGTCGAACGCGGCCTGCAGTTTCGTGACGAGGTCGACTGCCGTGGTCAGCATGACCCAGTCACCCTCATTGCTGAGGGTGACCAGCTGGTCGCGCAGGGCGGTTGCGTCGGTCGTAATGCGGTCCGCGGGAATCGCCTTGTAGGCGATCTCCCCACGGTCCTTGCACGACCGGATGGTCGCTGCCCCACACACCTCCCGAGCTTTCTGCTCGAGAGCCGAGCGGTCGGTCGGGGTCAGGGTCGTGGTCGGCGTTGCGGTGGTCGGTGAGACCGCAGCGGTTGCTGCAGCCGTGGACGCCGGTGCAGAGGCAGTACCTCCGACCGGGTCGCACGCCGACAGCACAAGTGCTATCGACACCAGCAGCCCGATCAGGGGGGCCAGCCCGAGCCTACGGCTCATGGTTTCCTCCTTCAGGGGGGTCTGTTTAGAGCTTCTTGTAGAGCCAGAGGATCCCCGATGAAACAAGGACCGTAGCGAGGACGAGGGTACCCCACCAGAACTGGGACCATTCCCAGTTCTCCAGGGTGACCCAGCGCCAGACGAAGAGCCCGGTGGCGACGAGTAGGCCGACCACGATGGCGAAGCCGGCCCACTGGGTCGTCTTCGTGCCAGCGGCCTGCCAGCCGAGCCAGAGGAACCCCGCCAGCACGAATGCTGTGGCGAGGCCCATCCAGAAGGGCCAGCCGGAGCCGCCGAAGCCGATCTTGGCGACGTTGGTCGTGATGTAGAGGGCGAGTCCGCCCATGAACATCACGATGATCGCGAAGGCGGTGGACAGACCGGTCTGCTTGAGAGTGGTCTTCATGGTTTGTTTTCTCCTTGGTCGTGTTGGGGGCGGGAGCCCCCTACTGAGTAAATCAGAAGGGGTTAGTGCCCCTACCGCTTCCCAACGTAGGGAGCAGCGCGTCAACCGAGCCTATGGCTTAGCTGGCGTGCTGCTCCCGCATAGACATGAGGAGAAAAACGAATAACACACACAATTTACATACTGTCTCTATGCTGGCGCGAACAGGCGGGAGCATGGGCTCACCGCATGACTCAAGCGCAGCGGGGCACGCACGTCAAAATACCTCTTTAGATTGCGGCTGTAGAGATATATAGGCGACATGCCTGTGCCACGCTACGCTTGACCAGCTGCTATAAGGTTCAACCCTGAGCAGTAGGCGCCAAGCACACCCTGTCATCCGACAGGGTGATTTCACGTAGGACGTGAAATCATATGAAATAGCATGATTTGACACATACTTTTATCAGTCTCGCAGAGAAGATAAAAGCATGCTACCGAGTTATTAACGTTCCTCACATGCTAAGGCTTTCACCTTACCTCGTAAGTGCGGTCGATAACGGTATGGGGTAAACCCCTGACACCTGCCGCAATACGATGATGCTTCTAATTTATCACAAAAATACATATATGTCAATACATTTTGCAATATAAATCAACTAACCACAAACGCCATGACGGGGCAGATTATTGGAGCTGCGTACCAAAATCTCACACCAGGGTAGTTGTAAAATTAAAACACCCCTACAACAGGGGCGTTTTAATGTAGCTATAAATACATCGTTAACGTTTGTAGAAGGCGCTTATAAACCGTCGGCGACTGTGGCGGACATAGTAGCCGGCTGCAGTCAATGACCCAAGACCGGCCGTGCCAAGCATGATGTCGCTAGGCCCAGTGTTTGCAAGTGTCGTAACTGTCGTCAATACTTTGGGGGTATCGCACCGAGCTAGGTCTTCGCTCATAGTTTCGCGGTCGAAGTCTTTTGCAGAGATAGTTTTGATTGCTTTGCTCGCAATGACACAGATACGCGTAACGCCGCAGGCTTTGTCCGAAGATGGCTTGTATGAGTCAGCCTCAGTTTCTTTAACGACGATTACCTCGCCAGTTTTGGGATCACAGACAGAGACTTCTTGGGGTGCTGGTACCTCGACTGTCGCCTCGTCGCAGGCATCGGGGCTCGTGGTGGTTTCTGGCGCGTCGACGCAAGCTTTGTTCGTAAGCGTGCCAGTACGATAGGCGGGTACCTTAGCGCGGATCGTAAATGTTTTGTACGCACCCTTAGCGAGTGAAGTAATGGTTGTGCGCCAGGTGTTGTTCGTGATCATCCCATCTGTACCAGCCGTAAGTAGCGTTATGCCAGCCTCGGGCGTATCGGTCACGACGACATGTTTGAGGTCGACATCGCCAGTGTTTGTGACGGTCAGCGTGTAGGCAAATGCTTGAGAAACGGCGACAATCTTGTGGTCTACCGCATCAACTTTTTTCGTGATGGTTACGGCTGGCGATGGTTTAGCAACTGGGGTCGCAACGACAGGGTTACCGCAGCTCATCATGACAGCACGATAAAATTCACCGCCACGCATCAAGATAAAAGCATCGTAGTAGGGCGACGTATAGTTACGCGTGTCGCTGCGCTGATAATACGTCTTGCCGTTTATCACGACCGGGCTGCTGCCAGGTAAGTTTTGTCGGCCAGCCGAATACGAGTCGGTTGCGACAGTTTGGTCAGCGCCAATAGTCACACGACCACCCTCTTTGTAGACGCGACCGATCTTGACCTCGCTGGTCGTACCAGCCATATCACTGCGGGCTATGCCGTAGTGCGCAAATATATCGTCGAGGTCGCCGGTCGAGTTGGCGTCGTATTTTTGCAAGAGCTCCTCGGTCGAGAGTGTGCCGCAGCGGATGATCGAGTTGTCGTTGCAGGTACGCGTGCCAGTTAACGCACTAGCGCCCACAGCCACGCCCGCTGTCAATCCAATACTAAGTAGTAGCCCGCTTAGCCATACATACAGCGATAATTTTTTCATGAGCACCTCCTGTCTCGTATCGATAATATTTCCATACTATAACGGATTTTGACATTTGTCAAAATCCGTTACGTTATAACTCTTTTGTTTAGTTTTGTTCTTGGCGGCGTAGCATGACGTAGTAGGTCAGTGCACTGAGCATGAGCCCAAGTATGAGGCCGCTGTTGGTCTGGCTTGCGCCGGTATTAGCGATTGTCGCAGGGAGGACCTTCGGGGTAGGTGTCGTCGTGGTAGTAGTTGTGGTTGTACCAAGTACGCGTGCACAGTTCATGACAAGTCGGGCACTCGCGCTTGCCGAGGCGGTCGGATCTGATTCCATAAGTGTTTCAACCGATGTCTCGCCGTCAAGGCGCCATGCCGAGAAGAGTGCTGTGTTAGTCGCTTGGCAGGCAGTAATGTCACTCGACGTCAATGGTTTCGTGGCAGTTATGGTCACTGACGCACTAGGGGCAAGCTCGTCGATGCGTGAAGTGTCGAGGGTAGCGCCGGTATCAGTTACCATGACGTAGAAATGATCGTCGAGAAAACTTTCGCTCAGCGACTCAGTGCTGGTGTTTGTCAGGGTGATTGTCCAAGTTGTGACATCGCCAAGATCAACGATACCATTGCCATTGCGGTCAACATAGGCGACGGGTGATTTGGTGATTGTTATACAGTGCTCATCGGTAAAGGTCATTGTCCATGACAGTACCGTACCGACAGGGACACTGTAGCCAGGCAAGACACGTGCCGTAACAGTCACGCTACCAGTAGCGTGGTACCAGCCAGCTGCCACAACCTCACCGTTGACTAGGTATTCAACGCCTGTCGTGTTTTTAGGGATGAAGTACCAGTCGTTGTCTGCGTAGCAGGTATCGTCTTTAAGTGGTGCAGGGACGGTTGTCGGTACGAGGTGAAATACCCACTTGTGGCAGCCGAAAGTAAGTGAGTACAGTGTGCCGTCGGCTAGTACGCCAGAACCAAGTGAAAAACCAACAGCTTTGACTTTAGCACTCGGGAAGTAGGTCAACCAATCACTTAGCGTACCGTACCAGTTGCTACCATAGCCACTGCCATTATGAGGGGCGCCGTCTTTGACAAATTGGGCGGCAGAGTTGCTAAGCCACCAGTTGTTGCCATAGACAGATTCTCCGACCAAGATGCCATCTGGCGTGCCATTACCGTCAAAGTCAACGACGAGTTGTAGCCCAGGTTGAATGCCGCTGTTTGCAGTGTATTCCATAGACGGTGCGCCGACAGCGCTGAGCGAGTAGTCGACAGCGTGGTACCAGGCAACTTTGGCCTGGCTAGTGGTGTTATCTGTCCAGATGTGTAAGCCGTCAGCAGTTATCGCATAGTGGCCAGCACTGCGCGTGTCTTGGGAGTCGGCAAATTGAGTGTCGATTGACACAACGGTCGGACCAGAAATTGCTTCACATGGCGTCACCGAAAGGCAGGCAAAGTATGTGCCGAGGTTGCCGCTCCATGAAGCCGTAGCACCTTCATTGAAGTAATAGCCAGTTTGAGCTGTTGCCGTGACAGTGTAGGCGCCTTGTTTGCCGTCACCAACAGTTAGTGTATACGTGACGCCAGGGGTAGTCGCCATAACAATTGATCCGTAGGTACCGCAGGCAGTGATAGGTGTGATAGTCGGAGCGACTGGGGTCACAGGCTGTGGGCAGGTGATGTTGCCGTCAACAAATGTCCACGAACTCGTGCCAGAGAGGGTGTAGCCAGTTTGAGCTGTCGCCGTGACAGTCAGTGAGTTATTGACCCAGCCACTTGAGGTGTAGGTGACACCAGTTTGTGTTGGTAGTATCACGACATCGTTGTTGGGGCCGCAGGCTGCGCTAACACTTGGAGCGACCGGTGCCACACTTACAGTACAAGCAGGCGTTGCGGCAAAAGTTTGCGACCAGCTGGTCGTGCCTTTGAGGATTTGTCCATAGAGAGGCTTCGCAACGATAGTCACTGTGCCAGTGGCCGCATAGGTACCGGCAGCGGTTGCAGTGGTGCTCCCGTTGACATAATATGCTATGCCGACTTGGCTTGGTATGACGTATTGGTCGTTGGCTGTGCCACAAACGTCAGTAAAGGTTGGCGCAAGTGGTGTCGTTGCGGTCGGGCCAGCGTCGCATAACTTCTGATAGTCTGCTTTGTAGCTATCCCAGATTTGGCTGTTTGAAAATGTCGATTCAATCAGAAAATCTTGGGTATCAGCTGCATGGGCTGAGTTGTTAGCGGGCGGTACAAGATTGTATCCACTGCCGGTCTTGTGACAGATCACGATGTGGTCTTCTGAAACAGCGTGAACAGCCTCAGCGCGGTAGAGCTGCACCAACCCGGACGAAAATACGGCCAGGAACAGTGCGAGGAGCACTCTTAATGTTTGTGAAAGACGTTTCATATAGCGTTGAACCTCTTTTCCACCCGTTAATGATTGCTTTTTGGTGCACACCGACTTTTTGTAATTGTTACTACGATACTCTTTTTTTCAAAAAAATCAAGAGCTTATGGCCTATATCGACTCATGCAGTGTGGCGTGCCGTATACTAAGACACATGAAAAAGGGATTGGTCGACGAAGGATTGGTATACCATGCGGGGTTTCCTAACGCTGGTGAAGATCAGCATGGTGTGAGCCTCAGTCTTGATCAACTGGTGGTAAAACATCGGGCGAGCACGTACTTTTGGCGACTTGAGGCGGACATACCAGAACTGCACTGGTCCGCTGGTACAATCGTCGTCGTGGACCGCGCACGTACGCCTCGCGACGGAAGTATCGTGGTAGCGATCGTCGATGAAGCGTTTACACTGTGCCGCATGCGATCTCGTAGTTTTGTGCTGCTCGACGGTGCCGTGGCCTCTGACGACGCAAGTCTTTGGGGTACTGTCACTTATGTTGTGCAAGAGGTCGGCCATGCATCGTGAATATGTGGCGTACCTTTTTGTCTCTCAGTCTCTCAGTCTCTCCATCTCAGGTAATTTCTACGGCCCAGTACCATGTACGCGCTGATCGACTGCAATAACTTCTTTGTCAGCTGCGAGCGGCTGTTTCGTCCTGAGCTAGTAGACAAGCCAGTGGTGGTACTAAGTAACAATGACGGGTGCTTCATATCGCGTAGCCAAGAAGCCAAAGACATAGGGCTGCCTATGGGTGCACCGCTATTTAAATGGAAAAATGAAGTGAAAACTCACGGTGTGACGCTGTTTTCGGGCAATTTTGAACTCTACGGCGACATAAGCGAACGTATCGTTACATTGCTCACTGAAGTGACGCCACTTATCGAAGTTTATTCGATCGACGAATGTTTTATGGATCTGTCGCAGCTCACTATCGAGCCAGAGTCGTGGGCGGCTGAGCTACGTGCGCGCATAGGGCGCGAGATAGGCATACCGGTGTCGATTGGCGTCGCGCCCACGAAAACGCTGGCAAAAGTCGCCAGTACCTATGCCAAAAAACACGGCGGCGTCTACGTGGTCGACGACGACGCGCATCGTGAGCAGTTGCTGCGTGAACTACCGATCGAAGATATCTGGGGAGTGGGCTGGCGGACGGCGCCCAAGCTACGTGACCGTGGCATATCGACCGCCTGGCAACTGGTCTCGGCGTCGGATGCGTGGCTGCGTCAGCAGTTTACGATTACGGGCATGAATATGGTCGCAGAACTACGCGGCGAACCGAAGATACCGTTTGGCGACAAACACGACGCCCGCAAAAGCATCATGCGTTCGCGGAGTTTTGGCCATAAAGTACGGGACTATCACCAGCTCGAGAGTGCTATGTCGACGTTTGCCGCTCAAGCTGCAGCTCGCTTGCGTGCCCAAGACAGCGTGTCGCGACATGTGGCGGTGTTTCTGTCGGCTAACCGCTACAAAGAGGGCCAAAAACGCGTGTATTTGAGCACGCTTATATCGCTCCCAGAGGCGACGGACGATACGGCGCGGCTAATTGCGGGTGCGTTGCAGGGCCTAGAGCAGATATACGACGAACAATTTGCGTACCAAAAGGCCGGCGTCACTCTCGTCGGCATTGTGCCGCGGGAGCGTTGGCAGCTGTCGATGCTGTCTGACGAAACCCGTCGGGACGAACGCGCTGACCTAATGGCCTCGGTCGACCAGCTCAACAAACGCTACGGCCGCGTTATCTACCACGCCAGCGAAAAATTGTCCGACACCTCATGGCAATCCAAGCACACGTTACGCAGCCCGCGCTACACCACGAGCTGGGCGGATATACCGGTGATCTGTTGACATAAATTGTGACATCACGTACAACAGATACTATTCACGCGCTAGGCATTCCGTCTAGGCTACCGCGTGCGAATACGAAGGAGACCCTCGCCCAACGAATATGGTTACTACATTTTTTATAAAACACGCTACCCATAGCGTCGTATGATAGTTTCCTGACACTATAACCCACCTCATATTGACAGATTTTGTCAAGGGGTGTATAAAGCATATAACGCAAAACAGGACCAACGGCGGTACTGTCCGACTATCGCACCCAGCGATGGTTGGCGCGTTTTCACATCAAGCACTACGAGGAGTGCGCGTGCCACAATCTCCGGAACAAAAGGTGGAGCGGGTTATCCGCGACATGATCGACTTCACGCCTGAGCGCTGTAAAAGCTTGCTCCACGACAACATTCGGGCGAAAGCCGCCAAGGCTATCTTCGACCGCCGGATTTACCACGGCATCCAGTCCTCGCTGGATGCCATCACTGGCGGACGGTGCAGCCGAATGCAGCTCAGCTGGTTGCGAGATCGCTTGCGCGAGATCGCTGTCAGAGAGCTCGAGGCGGCTACAGCATGACAACACCGCAAGAACTGGTCGATGACTTTCTCGACAGCGGTGCTTCTGTCGAGCTTTCGGGTCTCGGTTACCTTGCGCGACACCTGTGTTGGCGTGCGCAGCTAAGCGTTGACGATGCCTTCGTACGTGTTGTTCGCCAGCTATTGATACGGGCGAAAGACGAACAACGGCTCGTGGTTGTCTCGGTGCGCCATTGTCGGTGGCGGTTTACGCCGGCCAAGACAGCATCTTGATGTGATCAAATGCGGTGGGTGCGGAGTTTCGACCTCGCACCCACCGCATCACACAGTGACACTTTTCGTATCTGTTAAAATTTGCTATAATCACTCTTGCCCAAGTGAATGTAAAATGATCAATGGCACATGACAAATGGAGCGTCAGCGACCTACGGTCCCGTCGTCTAACGTGAGAACTGCCAGTGGCAGTTTGCAAGGCCGGAAGCCCGGATCTGCCGGCTGGCAGACCGAGCTGAGGTGAGCCTACGAGCAATTTTCAAAGAAAATTGACGAGTGGGTAGGACAACTAGGCTGTCCGGTCGTTGGTTGATATATAATTGGTCATGCGAGATCGTAGTACCTACACAGGGTCCCATCGTCTAACGGTTAGGACACCAGGTTTTCATCCTGGCAACCCGGGTTCGATTCCCGGTGGGATCACCAAAACGGAACTTTTTGCAATTCGGTCGCCCTTTCGGGCGGCCCTTTGCCTGGCGGCGCGCAGCGCCTGCCAGCGGTTTTTCAGGGGGGAGATAAGAAATTGGTCGTCATTTATGACGACTTCTTTTTGTCGCATTTTTAGGTTCGACCCGAAGATTTCGAGTAAAAGCGCTTTTTTCGCCAGTAAATCATCACTCTTGGCTATTTTACAGATAGAAACGGCAGTTTCTATCCATTGTTTCATCGGTTCGACCCATGTCGAAACGCCGAGTGCCGTTTGCTCGATTTTCTCCTGCAAAAGTTTCTTTTCGCCCAGTATTTCGGCTCGCTTGTCTTGGTATAGTTCGCGGTCTACGTCGCCGTCTAGGTAGCTATCGAGTAGACGCTGCAACTTTTCGGACAGCTGCGCTATGTTGGTTTGCAAGGCTTTGGTTACGGCCAGAGATTGGGTTTGCTCTTTGGTTTCGTCCTCACGTATCAGGTCGCGCAGTTTGTCCGCCCATGAGTTAGGCATAGCGTAGCTCTGTAGTAATACAGATACTTGCTTGTCCAGCTCCTCAGCGCGAATATGTGGCTCACGACAAGTAACCGTTTTGCTTTTGCGAGTGCAACGGTAATACGTGTAGGTGTGCACATTACCGTTTTTCTGTCGTTTCACGCGCACCTCTGCCGTAAACATCATGCCGCACGAGCAATATACCGAGCCGCATAGCGGCTGGGGGTCGTTGGCTTTTCTGGTTGGTTTACCGCGCTGCGCCAAAACAGCTTGTACCTTGTCAAATAGCCGCTTCGAGATAATGCCCGTATGCTTACCCTCATGGATTTCGCCAAGATACAGAAAATGCCCATAATAAAACGGATTTGACAGCATACGCGTTACGCGTGTGCGCGAGTGGGGTTTGCCTCCTGTGGTCTTTTTGCCACGTATCATGCCTTGTTTTGTCTGTATGCCTTTGGTATACAGAAAGTCGGCTATCTCGTCTAATCGTTTATCACCGCGAGCGTACAGCTCGAACGCTTTGCGGACAATCGGCGCGGTTTTGCGGTCTATCTTTATGGTTTTTGTCCGCAAGTCGTTATAGTAGCCGAGCGGTGCGCCTCGTGGGTAGCGTCCGTCGCGTACCATTTGCCGCAAGCCTCGCTTGGTGTTCAGCGATAGGTTATCGACATACTGTTTAGAGGCGTTAAACTCATTGGCAAGCATATATTTGCCTTGTGGCGTGTTCTCGAACCAAAAGTGCGGAAACTTGAGGTCAATCAGCACATGCTCATCGAGCATGTAAATAATTTTGCCGCTATCTATACTGTTACGAGAAAGCCTGTCGGGCATCCACGCCAAAATCCCGTTAGCCTCGCCAGCCTCTATGCGTTCTAGCACTTTGTTAAACTTCGGCCGTCCTGGCTTTTTCGCCGTCTGTTTTTCTATGACAACCTCGATAATATGAATACCCATACGAGCGGCGAACTCCTTTAGCTCCGCTATCTGCGCCGCGATAGATAATACTTGTTTATCTTCTACGTCCGTACTCTTACGGACATACAAGAAATATATGAGTTTTTGCGTGATAGGCAACATACACCACCTCCTATTACTAGCACTCAAAAAGCCGCTTCGCTGGAATACAAAATCAGGCGAACCTAAAATTGTGCGAAACGGCTATTTGAGTGGTCAAATAGAAAAGTCGCCTTGATGATTTTGTATTCCACTTACCAGTATACCACGCTGCGGACGCGGAGCGCGTCGGCTTTAGCCGACTAACAAAAAGAACCATGCCGCAGGCATGGCAATTTCCCATCTCCCCCCTGAAAAACCGCTGGCAGGCGCTGCGCGCCGCCAGGCAAAGGGCCGCCCGAAAGGGCGACCGAATTGCAAAAAGTTCCGTTTTGGTGCGATTTTACGCTGAAGTCCGAACCGATTTCGGAGGCAAGCACTAACTCTGAGTCGCGCCGCCTGTCCAGCGGAGCTGGACGCGCCCCACCAGCCGCCCCCTTTGCCTTTTTCTGAGATTTCCCCCCGCCGAATTTCTTTTTTAGCTGAAAAGGGGTTGGCTGGTGGGTGCGCACGCTGCAATCAGTGGGAGTAAGTAGTTTTTAGGGTTGGGAGGTTTTACGACTCATTAAAACCAGTGACGTTCACCGGTTCGTAGCCATATTTATCACGTAATATGGCGAATAGCTCCTCATGCTTCAGACCCGAAAGAATACCACCAGCAATTGCATCTTCCAGCGTGACGTCAGCCGAACAGAAGCTAGGCTGACCAAATTTTTCTTGGTCGTCTGTATTCGCAAACTCAAAGTCCACTAGTACAAGACCAGCGTGCTCCCCGCCGAATACGTCCAGCTCACCTTCAAAGCCCTCGTACGTCAATGGCACACGCAATTTTTCAATCCTACGCATAGAAGCACCCAAGAGCGTATCAAATTCTTCTTTTGTCAGCCCAATAGTTTCTTCAAGCTGCTGAGATGGATCATTATCAACGGGTGTTTTTTTGGTGATCTCATATGTATTGCCCTTTTGACGCAGGCGCAACTTTGGATGGTCTGACACTTCTGGTATATACGCATCAATCATACGCGTTGGCTCACCGGATATATACTGTGTAGGTATCTCTGGGCACAAATACGTTTTTTCAAACTCCATAGAACTAGCCATGATTATAAAAAATCTCCTTTGTCATATTACTTCTTTCATGCAAATTATACTCTATATTGTATCATATTTATTCATATAGTGAAATGAGGTATAGTGAATCCATGAAGAATCTTAAAGTTATTGTGGTTGGCATTGGCAAGCAAGCCTCGGAAGATCATATCCCTGCGTTACTGGCGTCTGCTAGCTATGAGATAGTAGGCCTCGTCGAAAAAGATATCAACAAACATCACGAGATAAAGAAACGCTACGGCGTTGCTGTGCATGCATCAATCGAGGAAGCTATCTCAACAGATACACCCGACATTGCCGTCCTGACTCTGCCGCACAGCGAATACCGACATGCGATAGAGCTACTCGCCGCAAAAGGCGTTCACATAATCAAAGAAAAGCCTTTTGCTGTTAGCCTCGACGAGGCAGTCCTATATCAGCGCTTGATGGAGAAATATGGCATTAGTATTCATGTCACATTGCAACGACGTTTCAATCCAATCTTTGCCAGTGCGCCTCAACTCATACGTTCAATTGGTAAAGTTTTTGCGATTGAGGGTAAATACACGTTCAACATCGGTCACTTAGATGAAGGATGGCGCGCAAGCTCTCATCAATCAGGTGGTGGTGCGCTCATCGATATGGGATATCACATCGTGGATCTATTAGTCTGGTATTTCGATTTGCCGAGCTATATCACAGCATCGACCACTGACGGCAATCGAGAGGGTCAAAAATATGATGTCGAAGACACTGTGTATCTTAATTTCCGATACGGAGAAGACGATGGAAATTCAATATTAGGTAATGTCATAGTAAGCCGGGTATTTCCCGAGAAGCAAGAGTATTTGCATATGTATGGCACGCGAGGTAGTGTGCGCGTAGAACGCGGACGAGTTGAGCGTTTTGACGTTAACGGCGAACCAGTCGAGTCGCTTGTACGAGATGGGCAGTGGCCATCTGCGCTCGTCGAGCAGTACGAAGTCTTTGCGCACGATATTGCCCATGACAAGGACAGTCGTGCAAATAGCAGGGTGGTGACGCTACATGATCACCTAAAGCACATGGCAATCGTAGAAGCCAGTTATCAATCGGCAAAAAGCAAATCAACTACCAACGTGCAAAGCATCTACAATGAACTGGTACGACAACTACAGGAAAGGAGTGAGCAGTATGAATTTAGCAATTAATGGAGGTGCTCCCGTGTCTGCTACACCCCTACGCTTTGGTTGGCCGATTATTAACGAGTCTGTTGAGCAAGCAATTATCACGCAACTCCACGAGAGTATATCGATTTATGATGACTCGGGCATTTTTCAAGAATTTGAGACTGAATTTGCCGCATATCATCACATGCCATATGCGCTGCTTGTCAACTCTGGAACATCGGGCCTGCAAAGTGCGTACTATAGCATGATGCTGCAGCCAGGGGACGAAGTAATATGTCCGGTATACACATTTCATGCCACAGTCAGTCCGATGATGCATTTTGGTCTTGTGCCTACCATGGTTGATTGCGACATGTATGGACAAATCGACCCCGCCCTCATCGAAAAAGCCATCACCGATAAAACCAAGGCGGTGATTGTCACGCACATGTGGGGGTACGCCGTTGATATCGAGAAAGTTCGTGAAATTTGTAACAGACATGGCCTGCTGCTTATTGAAGATTGTTCTCATGCGCATGGCGCAACAGTTGACGGGCGACCTCTTGGCTCGTTTGGCGATATTTCTGTCTGGAGCTTGCAGGGCCAGAAAATCATCACTGGCGGCGAAGGTGGTATGATGCTATTTAAAAACAAGCAGCACTTCGAACGTGCTGTGCTGTACGGACACTACAATAAGCGCTGCAAACAGCAAGTTGAAGATGATTCGTTGAAAGCGTATGCGCTGACAGGTGCTGGCCTAAAGCTGCGAGCAAGTACATTAAATGTTGCAATGGCGCGGCATTATTTTAATCAGTTAAGTACAATCAATACCGAAAAATCTCAAAATGCGGAGTGTTTTAGTCGTGGCATTCAATTGATTGACGGCATTCAAGTCCTTGAGTCACGACCTAGTTCAACTAATAGCTGGTACGCACAAAATATTATGTATGATGAAGCAATTGTTGGTGTGCCTCGTGAACGCTTCGCCGCCGCGCTCCATGCTGAGGGTCTTGTGGAAGCCGATATTCCTGGCTCAACTGGACCAATTCACCGCGAGCCTTTGTTCAATGAGCCGCACGTTGTTTTCCCATACTTATATAAATCGTCACTTCACAACAAGGATCGTACATTTGAACGTGCGGAATCTTTTTATAGTCGGATCATCAAACTACCCGTCTGGACAGCGACTGACAATGCCACTGATCGATATATAGAGGGATTCAACAAGGTTATCGCCAATATTCATGAGTTACAATAAAGAGGGTTTACTACTATCATTTGAAGGCCAGGACGGATCCGGTAAATCAACCTTACTTGAGCTGGTGGGTGCCACACTACAAGAGAATGGGCACAAGGTGGAGATTGTGCCTGAGTTTTCAGAGCGAGTAATCGGCTCCTACCTTGTCAATCAACTCACTGAGAACAAGTTCTTGCGTATGAATCGTGATGGCGCGAGTGCCTTGACAGAGACATTGTATATCGTTGCTGACCTTTACTCGCAAGATGAGTTTGATATCAAGCCAGCGCTTGCTCAAGGAAAAATCGTCTTAAAGGAGAGGCACCTTGATTCGATATTCGCCTGCCAAATTCCAAAAATACTTGCAGACTATCCTGATAGAAGAGAGGGTGAACTAACAGGGTGGCTTGACAGTCTTTGTAGTAGTCTAAAAGAGCCTGACTTGACAGTATTTCTTGATGTTCCCGAAATTGAGTTACGCAATCGAATAGTCGGTAGAGGTGAAGCTATCAGCGAGAGCGATATCACCGTATTCAAGTCAAGACAGGCTATATATGACCGAATTGCAACCACTGGACTCAAGCGATGGATGAGAACGGATAATCAGCATAGCCCCGACCGAACAGCAGAAGTCATTATTAGAAAAGTAGAAGAAATCCTTTCCTCCCAACCCTAAAAACTACTTACTCCCACTGATTGCAGCGTGCGCACCCACCAGCCAACCCCTTTTCAGCTAAAAAAGAAATTCGGCGGGGGG
>JBAQIV010000026.1:0-2259 GCA_049289035.1 Saccharimonadales bacterium (SeqCode)
GTATAGTTCTGCGTTTGGGCTGTAGCCTGGGTTGGTGATATACTGCGCATCGGTCATCATTTCCTGGAGTGACTGTATGAACGCCTGCCCTTCTTCGCTGGCGAAGAAGGCGGCGCTTTTTGTAGAGGACGGCATGATTATTGCTCTACAAACGTTAATGCGTAGCCTATGCGTCCTGCTCGGCCAGAGCGCCCGATGCGGTGGATGTAATCATCGTAGGTCTGTGGCTGGGTGTAATTGATGACATGGGTTATGTCGGTGACGTCTAGACCGCGTGCTGCAACGTCTGTTGCAACCAGAACGGTAACATCGCCCTTTTTAAAACTGGCAAGCGCATGTGCGCGCTTTGCCTGGCTTTTGCCGCCATGTATGCTTGCAACATTGAAACCGCGTGAAACAAGTTCGTTTTCGAGCCGTTCTACCCCACGCTGAGTTGCTTCAAAGATGATAGCTTTTTCTGTGTCAGGCTTGATGAGAATGTCGTGAAGCTTGCTTTCTTTATCAGTCTTGCCGTTGAAGCGCACAACGTCTTGGTGGACGTTCTCGCTTGTGTCATTTGTTTTGACGGTGACGAGTTCGGCATCAGGTGAAAAAGTTCGGATCAGCCCATCGACGCGAGCATCCATGGTTGCAGAAAAGTAGAATGACTGGCGTTTTGGAGCGACATGCTCAAGAAGGAGTCGGACATCGGCCACAAAACCCATATCAAGCATGCGGTCTACTTCGTCGAATACCACAAGATTAAACTGTCCAAGCCGCAAAGTCCCACGGTCTAGATGGTCTTTTATGCGACCTGGCGTGCCTATGACAAGTCGCGGTCGGGTGCGTAGGTCACGAAGCTGGGGGCCATAGGACATGCCGCCTAGCAGGAGCGCGCTTGCAATGTTACTACCCTGAGCCATGCCTCGGCACTCTACAGCGATTTGCTGTGCGAGCTCGCGGGTGGGAGCGACTATGAGCGCTCGGCTTGTGCTGTCGTTGAGAATTTGATGCAAAATAGGAAGCGCAAAAGCAGCAGTTTTGCCAGTACCGGTTCCTGCGATGCCAATAACATCCTTGCCCTGCAGTCCAAGCGCAATGGTCTGGTCTTGGATGGGTGTAGGCGTAAGGTAGCCCTTATGAGCGATATTTTGCTGTAGTCTTTTGTCTAGCGCAAAGTCGGAGAAGCTATGCTTCGTTTGGTATGACTCGCTGTCTTTTGGTGTTGCGACCCGGACAAAACGCTCGGGGTTTATGTATTGGCCACGACCGCGCGGTTTGCGCTGAGGCTTTGGCTTGCTGTAAGGAGAACGGCTGCTTTTGTAAGCGAATCCGCGTCGTGTTGATGTGGGCATAAAAATAAGTCCTTTTGGTTGTAGCTTGGTTTATACATACAGATTGCTATGAATCCTGAGAGTAAAAACTACGTAACCACTTCTGGACTCTTGATAGTGTGTTGCCGTTCAATTATGAACGCACCTGATAACAATTCTCTTACATCTTAGCATAATAATAATCAAAAGACAAGCCCACGGGGGTGGTAGCGGCTACGTTCGGTGTGTGCAGCCGGCCCAGCAGCACGGGCGGCGCATGCCAGACTGCATCTTCGAGCGGCCAACGGCAATACGGCGCGCTCTGGTTTCTGGCTTTTTGGCGTCTTCTACCCAGCAAATCCACTCGTTGCGCGCCAGTGGTGTAATGTCTTGCCATACGTTTAACATGGTGGCATCGGCCAGAATGGCTTCCCGTAAGTCAGCTGGTAGCTTGTGGGCGACGCCGTCGGGAAGTTGTTTGCTAGGCATAAGGTAAGTATATAATGGTGCCGTTTGCGTGTCGATCTGTTTTGTGGACTGAGACCGCGCGGTGCTTAGTGCTAGTGGTTGGCGTGGTCATGATGCTCATGGTCGTGCGAATCGTGTTCGTGGTGAGCCCCATGCATGTGCTCATGCGTGAGTGCGTGACCTTTGCCCTTTTTGAGTAGCCAGTAATTGACCGGGAACGCGACCATAAACGCTGCGGTGATAGCGAGCGCACGACTGATCCAGTATATCGGCTGTGTTAGGTCTTTATCCATGGCGCCCGGCACGGTCGCCATGATGATGTTATCCGCTACTGTCATCGTGAGGATAGAGAGTGTGTCGGCTACAAAAACCAGCTTCAAACTTTGCCAAAACCGCATGCCACCGCGCACCAGTGGCCACGTGGAGAAGGCGTAGCCACTCACAAACGAAAGCGCAGAAGCAAGCATGATGGTCTGATGCACCGCAAAACCACTGTGCG
>JBAQIV010000027.1:0-6183 GCA_049289035.1 Saccharimonadales bacterium (SeqCode)
GGGCAAATGTCACCCGCCGCCAACTGATAAGCCTTCGCCTTGGCGGGTGACTGGCCCTCAGGGCCAACTGCCCTTCAGCGAACACCGGACAACTCTTTCTGCGCCGCACTGAATTATTACGCGTCCAATAACCCTTCACGTCGTATTTTATAAAATGCCTGTTCGATAAACCCATCAAAATACAGACTACTAAAATCAACTTGCCACAGCTCTTTAGGCAGGGTCCACTTGAATGATTCGTGCTCATAGCTAAGTTGTATGGCAGGATGTCCGACACGAACCAGATACAATATACGCGTTAGCTCATAGTCATGCTCAGAAAATATCTCGGTCGAACGGTACAATTCGAGTATGTCAGCATCATGGCAGTCGATACCTGTCTCTTCCTGCACTTCGCGCGCGATACCAGCCAGCGGAGTCTCACCATCTTCAATAATGCCTCCGGGTAGATCTGGTAGGTACGATAGTTGCGGGTATTTGGTGTGTTCACCAATGGTGAGAACTAGAACTTTTCCATCGGTATTCATCACAAGTGCCTTGGCAATAGAACCCGTCCGAATTGTTTTTTTTCTAAAATCCAAAATCTAAAATCCAAAATCTACGATTGCTTACCAAATCGCTCAATACATTCGTTGATGACTCGCTTCGCTTCGTCCGCATCACCCCAGCCAACAACGCGAGTTGTGCCTGGTTTTTTGAGATCTTTGTAGTGCGCAAAGTGGTGTTCGATTTTTTGCTTCCAGCGATCATGGAGATCGGCCAGACTCTGTATGGCATTGTCGGTGTTACGATCGTCCTCGGGTACGCATATAATCTTGTCGTCCACTTCGCCGTCGTCTTCAAACTTGAGGACGGCAATTACCTTCGCTTTTAGAAAGACTCCGGTTGGTATGGGGTCGTTGGTAAGTACGAGCGTATCAAGTTCATCACCATCCTCGTCGAGCGTCTGCGGTATAAAACCGTAATTCACTGGCTTTGCAAATATGCTCGGCTCAACACGGTCAAGCTCAAAGGCCGCAACCTTGCGGTTCCACTCGATTTTGAGCGTTGACCATTTGGGTATTTCAATGACAGTATTAATGACACCGCCATCGACGTCACCAGGCGTTAAGACTTTGTTGAAATCAGACATGCGTATTTCTCCTTATCAGTATAGATTTTGTCAGTGTACTATTTTTATTATACCCTCTTGCATCTGTATGCCATAGACCAACATGGCGGAGAAGCAACATGGGGTATGCAATGAGGGAAATGGGGATAGCGGCAGTGTCCATTTTGCATGTTACATATCCCATTTTACATACGAGTGGTATACTGACCCTATGCTCATCATAGGACACAGAGGTGCGGCGGGTGAAAAACCCGAAAACAGTCTGGCCGCAATCAAAGCTGGCATAGCATCTGGTGCCGATGTACTCGAGTTCGATGTGCGCCTCACCAAAGATCAGCAGCTTGTACTTATGCACGACAAAACCCTCGTCCGCACACACGCAATCCATGCAGCTGTTGCCGACCACACTCTCAAGCAGTTGCAAAAATTAACCGCTGGCTCTTCGGCACCTATCTGCACACTTGCGGAAGTATTTCATGTTGCACTAGGCCAGATTATGCTCAATATCGAACTCAAAGACAAAGGTTCGGGTCTGCGCGTCCTTGAGCTGCTAGGGTCGCCAGAATTTAAAGGCAATGAATCGATGGTGTTTCTATCGTCATTTTCCGCTCGTGAACTTACTCGCGTACGAGCGCTCAATAAAAAAATCAAACTCGCCATGCTCATGCGGCTCAACCCATTTGCTTTTTTGGCTTGGGAACGCAAACTGCATCTGAGTGCCGTCGGGCTGCACCGGCTGCACCTAAACCCGCTTTCAATTCAGGCCGCTCATCAGCTCGACATATTCGTGTACGTTTACACCGTCAACCGCCCCGCCGCCAAAAAGCACCTGGAACAACAAGGCGTCGACGGGCTAGTGACTGATTATCCAAGTAAATTCGTTGCGTAGCATCTAGTATCTACCTAAGTCTCAATACCTCCTTCTCGGAGCAACTGCCCCTGCTTGCTAACTGATTAGCCTTCGCCTTAGCAGGGGCTGGCCGATACGGCCAACTGCTCCTCGAAGGAAGTTTTGAGACTCAGGTGTATCTACTTCCTCGCCAATTCGTCGAGATACTCGCGCATACGTAGCGCGGCCGTGGCGCCTTCGCCGACAGCACTGGCAATTTGTGCAGTCGCGCCGCTTCGAACGTCACCGCTAGCAAACACGCCAGGCATCGTCGTTTGCAAACCTATGTCAGTTTTCACCATACCTATATCATCGAGTTCAATCGCAGAACTTTTCAAAAATCCAGTATTTGGCAGCAGGCCTATGAAGACAAATACGCCATCCACAGTCAGCGTTGATTGCACGCCCTCTTGCGTTATTTTCACTCCGGATACGGTTTTTCCATCTGTTGACACAATTTCATCGGTCGTCGTCGCCAAGTGGAGCGTTATTTTCCCTTCAGACACAGCCTTGTCGAGTTCGCGCTGCAATACCTCGCTGGCGCGCAATTGCGAACGAACCAGCAGGTCAATATGCGAGGCAAATTTGGTCAAAAACAAGGCTTCTTGCACCGCCGAGTTACCGCCGCCCACCACGGCAAGCGTCTTTTCGCGATAAAACGCCCCGTCACATGTCGCACAGTAGTGCACGCCGCGGCCATAATAGTCGGCTTCACCTGGGATACCCAGCTTTTTATAGTCACTCCCTGTCGCAATCAAAACTGTCCGCGCTTTGAGTGTACCGTCCATCATAGTTTCGACTTCTTTATGGTCGCCTTTGTCGATAATCTGTGTCACTTCGCCATAGCGTATGTCGGCACCAAACCGTTTGGCTTGGGCTTCGAGCTGTTCGGCAAGCTTTAGCCCCTCAATACCGTCGGCAAAGCCGGGATAATTGTCTACCCAGTCCGTTGTCGCCGCTAGTCCACCGACAACGCCTTTTTCAAGTAGCACTGTATCGAGATCTTCACGTGTCGTATACACTGCCGCCGCCAGTGCACTTGGGCCAGCCCCGATCATTATTATGTCATGCAATTTGTCATCATTTTCCATTATTATACCTTTATTAACATCTTAGTGATTGTCGGCGATGCAATATGGGCGTGCAACATGCAACATGGATTTGAGTGAAGCTAATCCCATTTTGCTTATTGCATACCCCATGTTGCAACTATGCTATCGCTTGCATCAATGCACCCGGGTTCCAGCCGATCGATGCCACCTGCTCGTTGCCTGATGCGTCAGTAACTGTTACAACTGGTACCGTACGCGCACCGCTACGGGCAACGATAGCCGCTTCGGCCTCACGATCTTCGTCTATGTTGACTACCCGATAGGTTTTGCCTTTGAGATCAAGTAATTTTTTGACTTGGACGCAATAACTACACGTCGTCCGTGTATACACGGTTATTTGTTTTGACATACCCCTCCTTATTACTCATCCTATTATATAGTGCTTGTAGTTATGTGCAATACACTACATATTGTGTTTTTTACTATTGCTGTGGCGTAAAGATACTGGTGACTTTGATCGCGAAAATGAGATCAGAATTAGCCGGTATGTCACCCTGAGCGCGGTCGCCGTAGGCCTTGGCTGCAGGTATGTAGACCTTGCGTTCGCCACCCACTTTCATACCAACCAAGCCTTCACCAAAACCTGGTACAAACCCGGTCGTCAGCGAACGATAGGCTTCACCGGTGGCATAGTTGTCACCGCCTTGAAATGCTTTACCGTCTTTGGCGAGCACACCGTGGTAAAACAGCTCCACACAATCACCAGCCTTTACTTCGGCGCCATCGCCCACTGCGACATCTTCGGTCTTGAGCTCTGGGACACTTTCGACTGGGGCCATAGCAGGTGGTACCAGCACTGGGTCGAGCTTGGCAATCGGTTTAGTGGCCACATTGGGGCACTTTTTGTTCGCTTCATCTTGCTGTTTTTGTAGCTCAGCCATCTGTTTTTCGTAATCGATTTGCGCCTGGGATTTGACTGGCGTATTGGCCGCTGGTAGCATAAACAAGAAAAATGACCCAAGTGTACCTACTGTCATAACAATCGCAATCAGCCATATGATCATGCGTTGCGTCGAGGTCGTCGAAAGTTCTGACGCCATATAATACTCTCCTCTTTAAGAAATTAACTACTGCGTAATAGTATACCAAATTTTATGGGTACTATTCTATGCGTCAATTTCGAACTGCTTGAGTTTCTTTTTGGCTGCTTCGGTCGCACCGGTTTGGAGGTCGAGTAACTGCGCGTAGATACCGTCAGTTTTGGCCAGTTCTTGTGGTGTACCAATTTCGTCGATTCGCCCGTTTTTGATCGTAACCATGCGATCGACATGCGCAATTGTGCTGAGACGGTGAGCGATAATTATGGTGGTGCGCCCTTTCATGAGCCGGTCAAGCGCTTCTTGCACGAGTTTTTCGGCACGGCTATCGAGGCTGCTTGTTGCCTCGTCGAGTATAAGAATTGGAGCGTTTTTCAAAATAGCCCGGGCTATAGCAATGCGTTGTTTTTGCCCGCCGCTGAGTTTGAGGCCGCGTTCACCGATCTCGGTGTCAAAGCGATTTTCCAGCTTGTCTATAAAATCAAGTGCATTGGCCGCTTTCGCAGCACGTTCTATGTCACGCTCGGTGGCGTGTGGGCTGGCGTAGGCTATGTTTTCGCGGATCGTGCCACTAAACAGCGCTGGGTCTTGAAACACCACGGCAATATTTTGGCGAAGACTTGTCTGCCGCACGGTATGGATAGGCGTATCGTCGATGGTTATCTGCCCTGACTGCGGGTCATACAAACGCAGCAGCAGACTTGTCAGCGTTGTTTTACCCTCGCCACTTTCGCCGACTAACGCCACTTTTTCACCCGGACGCACTTCAAATGATATGTCGTGTAGCACTTCGTCGCCTTTGTCGTAGTGGAACGAAATGTTTTCGTAACGCACAAGACCTTTGCTAACTTCAAGTGCTGGCGCGTGATCACGGTCGGCAACGCTCGGTTTCATCTCCATAACTTTGAAATAATCTTTGCTACCCGCAATCGCTTTTTGGGTATTGTCGACGATGAAGCTCATGTTAAATATCGGGAAGCGCATCATGTTGATCAATTGAATGAGCAAGACCATTTCGCCAATCGTAAAATGTTTGTTGGCGGTGTTGACAAACAAATACGCAAAGATTGCAAAAAATATGACGTTGAGCACCAAGCGACGACCAATGTCCATGTTGTGCCAATAGCGTGATTGTTTGTGGGTAATGTTAACTGTTTCTTGGAATTTACGCTCAAAATGCCGAAACTCCAAGTTTTCCTGGATGAAACTTTTCACCACACGAATCTGCGCAATCACTTCAGCAAACCGCCCACTCGCTATGTCGGTTGCGTGATTTTTCTGATCTTGCCAGTGTTGCCATTTTTTGCTGGTCAGCGCGGTCAGCCACATAAACAACGGATACAATATGAGCAGGAGCAGCGCCAATTCCCAGCTGTAAATGCAGACGATGATAAGCGTAAGTACCATCGTGAGATACATCTGAAAAAAGTTGTTCGCAAACATGTTGGCAAACTGTGTGACTTCAAAGATCGTGCGGTTGAGACGGTTGATAATAGTACCCGTTAGCTCAGTGTCATAGTAACTTTGCGGTAATTTCAGTAGTTGTGTGTAGTAGCGTTCGCTGAGTTGTTTTTTGAGCTTGGCGCTCATGACATCACCCAAATACCCGCCCCAATTCGTAAAGAGTGTGTTTGCGACGTCGGCGACAAACAACCAAACGGCAATCCACATCGCACCGACAACTTCAGCGTTGCCTGATTGCACCGATGCGACAATCAAATCTGTTGCTGCTTTTATAAGAAATGGCGTTGCGAGCGCCGTTACACTCATAAGTATAGAAAACAGTACGATGCCGAGATAGTACGGCCACAAATTACGTGCATAGCCCAGCACTCGAAAAAGTATTTTCATTCGTAGACTATTGTACCTCACGCGCGGGGGTAAGCGGTAGACTATACCGTGATTTTCTACCACCCCACCCGCACATTGCCCCGCACCACCGGCGTTGTACCCAGCGCAAAGTCTGGTGTCGTAAACGGTAGTGTCGTGGTGTATATCTGTAGGCTAACATTGTCATCGCTGGTAGCGTCGAGG
>JBAQIV010000028.1:0-11636 GCA_049289035.1 Saccharimonadales bacterium (SeqCode)
TTAAGGTACTGCCAGCACTTTTTGTTACTGGGTATATTTGGTAAATTGGACATAGGAACATCTCCTCTAAGATTAGTTGTTGTACAAACCTAATTTTACGGGATGTTCCGTTTTAGTTTAATGAACCAGAATCCCTGCTCTCTTTGCCTTTTTTTGATTCCGCGCTATACTTAAATGTGAAAACAAACACGGGAAGACAACTCGACAAAATGCGAGGGTATTCAGGATTGAATATTCATTGATGGTATTTGTCTTCACGTGAAATAATTTACCTCTGTTATTTGAGCTTTAAACCACGATGAATCTGCCAAAAATCTACGAGCCAAAACAATACGAACCCACAGTGTACGGCTTGTGGGAATCAGCTAACTCATTTGCCGCGACAGGGCAGGGCACACCGTATTGCATCGTTATGCCACCACCAAACGCTAACGGCAACCTCCACATCGGTCATGCTCTCGATATGAATCTCAAAGACATCTCTGTTCGTTATCGACGGATGAAAGGGGACGATGCGCTCTTCATCCCTGGCTCTGACCATGCCGGCTTTGAGACCTGGGTGGTATATGAAAAATTCCTGCAAGAACAGGGGAAAAGCCGTTTTGATTTCTCACGTGAGGAGCTCTACAACCAAGTCTGGGATTTCGTCGAGGCGAGGCGAGGCGACATGGAGTTGCAACTGCGTGCGCTTGGCATCAGTTGTAGCTGGGCCGACGGCGTCTTCACGCTTGATCGCAAAGTCATCGATACGGTCTATGACACCTTTAAAAAGATGTGGGATGATGAGCTGATTTACAGAGGTGAGCGTATCGTCAACTACTGTACGACTCACCAAACCAGTTTTGCTGACATAGAGGTCGTTCACAAGGAAGAACCGTCTAAACTATGGCACATTGCCTATCCGTTGCTTGATCATATCGGCGAGATAGTTGTTGCAACCACACGGCCTGAGACACTGCTAGGCGACACTGCAATTGCCGTTCATCCCGACGACAAACGTTACAAAAAATTCATCGGCTCGCGCGTCATGTTGCCAATTATCCAACGAGAAATACCAGTGGTGGCTGACGATTCAATTGACCCGACATTTGGCACCGGCGCGGTGAAAGTAACGCCGGCACACGACCCGACTGATTTTGAGATCGGAGTACGACATTCGTTACCTCGTATAAAAGTTATCGGTCAAGACGGCACCATGACAGAGGTCGTACCAGCAGATTTTCGCGGTCTCACCGCACTGGAAGCGCGCAAGAAGATTCTTATACAACTGGAGAGCCACGAAGCCATCCGTAAGACAGAGGACTACACCCACCAAGTTGGCCATTGCTACAAGTGTGGCACCGTCATACAGCCACTCCTGATGGACCAATGGTTTGTGCGCGTTAAGCCACTCGCTGAGCGAGCCATTGAGGCTATAGAGGCAAAACGCATCGCGTTTCACCCCGCTTCAAAAGCACGTGAGATCATAGCCTACTTCGAGCAACTACGCGACTGGAATATTAGCCGTCAACCCGCCTGGGGTATACCAATTCCGGCCTTTCAAAATGTCAAAGACCCCGAGGACTGGATATTTGACACACGGGTTGACCAAGAGACGATTGACGTCAATGGCAAAACATACAAAAGGGAAGAGGACACATTTGACACGTGGTTTAGCTCTGGACAGTGGCCCTATATTGTCACCGATGCCCTCACCGACAGTGAACTCAAACGGTTTTACCCGACCGACCTCATGGAGACCGGTTCCGACCTCTTGCGGCCATGGGTCGCGCGCATGATTATGTTTGCGCTCTACCGAACCGGGGATGTCCCGTTCAAAAGTGTCTACATGCACGGCATGGTACTCGACGAAAAAGGCCAAAAGATGAGCAAGAGCAAAGGCAATGTCATAAACCCCATGGACGTACTGGGTGAATACGGCTCCGATGCCCTCCGTATGGGAATAGTCGTCAAGCGCAGCCCAGGTCAAAACCAAGCCTTTTCGACCGCCAGTGTCATTGCGGGACGCAATTTCTGTAACAAACTCTGGAATATGGCGCGCTTTATCGAGGGTAAACTAGGTGACCTATCTGACCGTACGCCTCGTCCAGTGACTACAGCCGATCACTGGGTCATGCGCCAGCTCACCACAGCTGCGGCCGAAACGGGGCAGTTGATCGACGATGTTCGCTACGCTGAAGCTGTTGATCTTGTCTACCACTGTATCTGGGACGACGTAGCTGACTGGTACCTAGAGGCCAGCAAGGACTCAGCCGGGCAGGGTATGCTCGCCTGGGTGCTTGAAACCTGCCTCAAACTTGCCCATCCGTTTGCGCCTTTTGTCACCGAAACCATCTGGACAACGCTCAAATTCGAGCAAACGCTACTGATTCGTTCGGCCTGGCCCATACCAACCGACTACGACGAGATTGCCGCGGCTGAGTTCGACCGCCTGCGCGAACTTGTCATAGAGACACGCTACGTCGCTAGTGAACTCCCCGGAGGTAAACAAACCATGCTCTATGAACACGACTCGCTGATCGAAGATAACAGGGGGCTGATTGCTCGTTTGGCCCACCTGGCGGACGTGCAGCACGTCGACCAACCGCGTGGTTTGCGACTCGCCGTACCCAACCGCGAGGCCTGGCTTGATGTCGACGCTGAAACACTCTATCACCATCAGTCAAAACTTGAGTTACGGCTTGTACGCTGCCGCGAAGACGTCGCGCGGCTCCAGCAGCGTCTCGCCAACGATAGCTACGTACAATCCGCCCCACCACGCCTTGTCGAAGAAACCCGTAGCCAGCTGACCGATCAACTCGCCCTCGAGAAAAAACTCATCAAAGAGCTCGACGTGCTGTCGGTCTAGCTCGTCGCGTACGCGTAGGCAAGTTTGACAAGTAGCATCATCTCGATCATCTTTACAGAGAGTGGCTGATCTTCTTCGATTTCTTCGCGCTCACGACGGGCGGCTAGCGAAGAAGCGTCGCTGAGGGATTTACTCATACCAGGGTCTTTCACTATCGTTTTGTCGACATGGCTGTGAAGTTCGCCGAGCGATTTAGCCGTGATATCGGCATGGGTACGAATCGTTGGCGCATCAACCGATGTTGCATCTGGGCGCGGCTGCAAGGCAGCGACGTCTTTGGCGTGAGCGGCGGTCAGAAAAACTGCCACAATCATGAGGCTAGATATCAGTGTCGTCGTGTGGCGGGTCAGGGAAGTTGTTTTTGTTTTCATAGCTAACATATACCATGCTAGCATAATGTTTATGTATTGTCAATATGAGGGTCTAGTACGTAAGTCGCTCGGCCATGTCCGTAAGTTCGTCTTGGTCGGCTTCGTAGGGAGTGGCGTGCAAATCTTCTGGGGTGTTGCAGGGCACTAGTCTGACGTGTGCATGCGGCACATCGAAACCTTCGACGACCACACAGACACGCTCTACCTGGAGCTCATCTCTGATATGCAGCATCAACAATTTGGTGGCATGCATAACAGCGGCAAAATCTTCGTCTTCAAGGTCTTCGAGATGATCAACCTGCACCTTCGGTACAACAAGCGTCATACCGGGCTGAACAGGGTTGATGTCGAGAAAGGCGATGGTCCGTTCGTCTTCGTAAATTTTATGACACGGCAGTTCGCCGTTGATAATTTTCGTAAAAATACTTGGTTGCATATACCTATAATATCATATGAAAAGGATTATCCTTTTCATAGTAGATTGCATCTGTTATTATTACTCTATATGCCTATTCGAAATACCGTGAAGCAGTACGACGTACCAGCCTATTATCACATTTACAATCGCGGCACCGACGGCCGTCAGATTTTTAAGGATGATGTAGATAATCAAAAATTCTTGTCACTGCTTGCTCGATATACCGGTTACGCGACGCCAACAAATACTCATGGGTATACGTACGCGACCTATGATGTCGAGTTGCTCGCGTATTGCCTGATGGGGAATCATTTTCATTTGTTTGCATACCAAGCATCAGACGTGATGGCCATTAGCAAGTTCATGGGGTCGGTGCTGACAGCGTATACGATGTATTTTAATCGCAAATATAAGCGACATGGCAGGTTATTTCAGAGCACATTTAAAGCCGCGCGTATCACTGATGATGCATACTTTGCCCATATCACCCGGTATATCCACATGAACCCTCGCGACTACCTCCATTATGAGTGGTCGAGTCTCGGCGCGTACCTTGGTGGCGAGTACGCTCCATGGCTCAAACCAGGCAGGGCAGTGGCTATGAGGCCCGACCAGTACCGACACTTTCTTGAAAGTTATTCTGCTCGCCGCGACGAGCTAAAACGCTTACTGGCAGATAGCTAGCATTTGCTTATTTTCATCTGTAAAATATTATGAAAAGGATAATCCTTTTCATAGTTTACAAAAACCGGCTGAAAGCCGGTCATTGCGTGGCGGAGAGGGAGGGATTCGGTCACCCTTGGCGACCCCGTCGCCACATCTTTGCAAGCACAGCTTGCAAGAGTGGGCTCCCTTGCGGACTGCCACTGGCAGTCCTCACCCTCTCAATCTCGGGTTCGAACTCTTTCATCCCACGATAGGAATACACGTCACGAGGACGTGTATTTCTATCGTGGCGGAGAGGGAGGGATTCGAACCCTCGATGAATTGCTCCATACCGCTTTTCGAGAGCGGCCAGTTCAACCACTCCTGCACCTCTCCGTAACCTAATCTATTCTACCAGCCCACGTTATATCTGGCATTATGCACGTAGCGCTCCGCTCTGCCGCTGGCAGATGCTCGCTATATCCGCTCGACTCGTTCTCGGCATGTTTGACCTGTCTGCGAGAGAGTCTTCGCTGCACAACTACTCTTGCACCTGTCCGTAACAGGGGGAAATTATAGCATACAAAATGTGTATTGACATACTATACATGATGTACTATACTGTCGGTATGGTACAAGAATCACCCCAATCTCATACAGCTCAGAAACAAGCTGCGAAGCCAAGACGAAAAGTCATAGAGCTCAAAAATGTTTCGCGCACCTACAAACGAGGAGCATCAGAGGTCAAAGCACTTCAAGATGTTTCTGCTGAGATCTACGCAGGCGAGATGGTCGCCATTGTTGGCACAAGTGGTAGCGGTAAAAGTACGTTGCTCCATACTATTGGCGGCCTCGATAGCCCGACCAGCGGTGAGGTTTGGATAGATGGAAAAAACCTCAAACAAATGCGTGATGGGGAACTGTCGCGATACCGCGGGAGAAAGATCGGCTTTGTCTTTCAATCATTTTATCTTCAGCCATTTCTAAACACCCAAAAGAACATTGAGGTGCCCGCTATGTTTGCGAATATCGACCGAACAAAACGACACCAAAACTCTCAAGACGTTGCTCACGCCGTTGGTATTGAAGATCGTCTCAAGCATTATCCAGCCGAACTTTCAGGCGGGCAAATCCAACGCACGGCTATTGCTCGAGCACTGGTCAATCAGCCGCCAATTCTACTCGCCGATGAACCCACCGGTAACCTTGACCAGAAGAATGCGCATGCCATATTCGATCTGTTCGCCCACGTCCGCGATACGCTCGGCACAACCGTCATCGTCGTAACGCACGATGAACAATTGGCAGCACGTATGGACCGCGTTATACGCATAACCGATGGGAGGGTATCACAATGATTAGTCTCACTGACGCGCTAACGCTAGCGTATACCAAGATCAAAACTCGCCGCATACGATTATTCTCGATTATCGTATCGTCAAGCATATTATTTGGTGTCCTTGCCGCTGGATCACTTGTACTCAATGGTGCGATGATGAGTTTCGAAAAGTTTGCCGCTCAAGGCTACACGAGTCGATATATCTTGTCTGGAAACTACGCACCGTATGAGGTCGATTTCGAGGCCAGCGCTGTACCAGATGACCCAGATTTGGCAGCAAGAGCCGAAACACTCGAAAAAACCGTGACGGCGCGAAAAAAAGCTGAGGCAAAACGCCTCGGCATCGACAGCATTGACTCCGACCAAGACAAAGTTACCACGACCGACCAGTCTGGCGCAAAACACCTCAACTACAATTCTCCGATTGTCCAGCAAGCCATGCGAGAAAAAGCAGCAGCCGACCCATACCACTCTAGCCTTGAGCTGTTTAAAAAACAGGTGTCAGGAGCTAAAACGTACTACTCAAGCATACGCATGCGTCAGACGGCTAGTGACGCGCCGCGGCTGTCGGTTATTGTCGATGGGAAAGAACGCCAGCCAGCCAGTGACAACAGCAGCGCTGCACCACTCCTTGGGGCTACGACAAGCCGACGGGGTGTGGATGAAATAACAAGCGAATGGACGCTGATCGACGCGCCGTTGCTCCAGCCGTTTATTCTCAAAGGTCAAACACTCGATGTCGGTAGTGACGGTAGCATCCCCATTATTGTCTCCTATACGGCGGCACAAGAAATGCTAAAGCTACCAACACTAACAAACAAGGCGAGTAATCAGGAGCAAAAGGACAGGTTATTGACCGTCCGCAAAGACATAGCAGGCAAGACGTTCCAGGTTTGTTACCGCAATGCCTCGTCTGCAAGTAGTTTGCAAGATGCACTCGCCCAGCAGTCTGAGATACATGCTAACGCAAATAAAAAGGACTACCAGAAGCCAGAGCTTGTTTATGCACCAAACCCCGCACCGTGTGCCGCACCCGTTGTCGAGCGCGATGCCCGTAGTAGCGAAACCAAGCAATACGATGCCAAAATCGCAGAATACAACAAAACTTTTGGCAAAGCAGAGCCTGCCTCAAGTACTCTGACCTTCCGTGTTATCGGAATCAGCCCAGACAAAAGTAGTCCAGCCGCCATGGATGCTGGCCAAATATTGAGTTACATTATGTCCGCAAATACCGCGAGCAGTTGGGCCAGTCCTCTCGGTATACGCGATAGCAGCCCCGCGACACGCGACATATTTGCAGACGATACCACTCCACCTCAGATGTTTGGCGAGTCCCAAGTAAAATACTACGCTGAATTTAGCTCTGCAAGCCACGCGCAAACTGCGCTGACAACACAAAGCTGCGACCAAGCTATCAAAGGCATTACGCCACTTGAAGGTCAAGTATTTTGCAAGCGCGACGGACGACAGTACCAGCTACAACCATTTGGGTCGTCAAGTCTCGCCATCGAGAACTCTAAGAAAGCGTTTGCCGAAATCCAAAAGTGGGCAGCAATCGTCGTCGCATGTCTTGCTGGTATCAGTATCATGGGTATGGTTGGTCGCATCATCGCCGACTCACGACGCGAAACGGCTATCTTCCGCGCTATCGGTGCGAGCCGACTCACAATCGCCCAGATCTACCTAACCTACACGGCGTTCTTGATTGTCCTTGTGTCTCTCTTTGCGCTCATTGCTGGCACTATCACGGCTGCATGGGTTGATGCAACACTTAGCCCAAATGCTAGTGCCAATGCCTTGCTCCTGTTTAACGCTCAAGATGTTTCGCAGCAGTTTAGATTCATCGGGTTCGATCTACAGAGTATCGGGTTCATAGTCCTGACTATCGCATGTGCCGCATTCGCCGGAGCATTACTACCAATCGTTAATAACGTCCGCCGTAACCCAATTAACGATATGAGGAGTGAATAGCTATACTATAACCATGAAATTGTCACCATTTGAGCAGACTATGTTACAAGGCTGGGAAGACATGTATAAAAAAACGCAGCTTAGCCTATGGATTCTGGTTGGCATATATAACGGTAAGGGCTATGCCGACCAGATCCAGTCGTTTCTAGCACGCGAAGCCGACTTAATGCCAGAAGACCAGAGTCTGTATCGCTCATTGCGTCGGCTCGAAAGTAGCACGCTCATCGAATCAAAGCGAGTCCCCAGCAAAAACGGCCCAGACAAAAAACAGTTTGTGCTGACGCCAGAGGGAGACCACGTGTTACGTGCTTTTGTTAAACGTAATATTGATGATATCATCATTAAAAATCATCAGAAGGGATTGTTACCGTGAATAAAGAACATCAAAAATCGAGTCGTTGGCAGACGTCACATAGTCTCGCCCGAAGCGCATGGCGTGTTATACGACTCGACCGACACCTCTCGTGGCTACCTGTACTATCAGTTGTCGCAAGCATAGCTGTAGGGATGGTGTTTTTACTACCTATTGTATTCACCACGACAATGCAAAGTGGCGCATCACAAAACGGCGACCAGATATTTGTTGGTCCGTTTTTCGACAATAAACCGCTAGCTGTTGGGTTTGGCATCTGTTTTTACCTTGCGCTGACGTTCGTTGGTACGTTTTTTAGCGGTGCACTCATCGCGGGCTTGCTCGAACGCTTCCGCGGCGGCACACCCACGGTTGGTTCAGCGCTCGCCACGGCTCGCCAGCATACCAGCCCACTGTTCGCGTTTGCGCTACTAACAGGTACGATCGGCTACATTCTAAATGCAATCGAAGAACGCGTGCCATTTGCCGGACAGGTTGCCACCTGGCTCGTCGGGGCTACCTGGGCAGTGGCGTCGATGTTTGCCATACCCGTTATCGTTGGCTCGTCCAAAAAAGTCGGCCCGCTTGCGGCGACTAAGCAGTCAGTCGGCATTATCAAAAAGACCTGGGGTGAAAATGTCATACTCAACAGTAGTATTGGACTAGTCGCCCTGGCGAGCATCGTGGCATTTGTGGTGGCAAGTGCCGGTATCGGCGTGGTCGGTGGTATTGTAGTCAACGCACTTCATGTCAGCACTATGACAACAGCTATTGTAGGCTTGGCCTATGGGGTACTCGCTATTGGCGGCTTTGTTGCATTGTGCTTGCTCATAACCATGTTGTCTGCGGCAGCCAAAGCAGCTATCTACTATTACGCAACGACGGGTACTGCGCCTCACATGTTTGAGCGCGAGGTACTCCAAGCCAGCTTCACTAAGAGAGAAGCTCGCAAGGTATTTAGCGCGTCATAGTACCCAAGCAAATTGTGAGCGGGGCCACACAGTCGGTCCCGCTTATTTGCTATAGTTGAGACATGAACACAACTACGCATGCCCTAAGAGCAATTACTGGCGTGTACTTTCGTCGTTTGTTGTATATGGGTATGATTGTCGCTGGCATCGCGTTGGTGGTGATCTATAGTCTTATTACGTGGCTGGCGTTGTCATGGTCGGGGTGGTGGTGGCTATTGTTGGGTGGTGTTATACCGTTGACCATCATTGCTCTCATTGTGACTGGCGGTCTATGGTATGTTTCAGGCAAACTCTTGCCGCGACGACTGTCTGGTGAGGAGCGTCGAGCCATTGCAGCGTTTGGTAGCAAGCTTTTTAGTGTCGTAGAACGCGGTAAGACGCCGTATCCGCTGCTTATTGTGCTGATCGGCAAAGACGTACTGAGAAAGCGCGAGAGTGGCTTTGTGCGCGATGTCATAAGCGATTCACGGAGCCTCAAGAGTGATTTTGACCGTATACGTGCGCTGTTTTAACCCCTCATTTGTCACAAACCAAATACTTTGCTATAATCACCCCTGTTCTCTCGCATATTTCTGCGATTGAACGATGAATTGCTGCGGGCAAACACTTGTTTTTTGCACGAAGTAATTCATCGAGAGGAGATGTCGCGACGCGAGAGGCTTTTACGAAGTAAAACCGAGAGCAAAGCGTACATCGACGAGCACCCGTAGCTCAGCTGGAGAGCCCTCAGCGTCAATCATGGCGTCAACGCTCTATCCAGCTGGTCTTGCACATTTCGCACCAGATATCATGAAGTGGTGATATCTACTTGCGCACCCGTAGCTCAGCTGGATAGAGCGTCAGTTTGCGGTACTGAAGGTCGTACGTTCGAATCGTATCGGGTGTACCATATTGAAGAATCAGCAGTAAAAGAGTCATTTTCGTGGCTCTTTTCTGTATTTATACAGAGGTAAAAATCACTAATTGTTGGTGTGTAAACTTTTTTGCTCCGTGAAACAGAAAATCCATCAGGAAACAGTAATTGTTTACACCATACCTGATGTTCTTGGTCTAACTCCCAAAACTTCTCCCTAAAACCCTCTACTGTATTGAGGGCAAACTCTACAAACTCAACGAAGTCCTTTTCTATAGTTGATATAGATTCAATCTGCTGCTTTACTGTTGCAATATCTTCGTCTAGTGCCTCAATAGCTATATCGGCTCTGTCTTCTGCTAGAGTTCCTCGAACTTGTTTGAGTACAACTTCTTTCTTGTCATGCTCCAACGAGGATAGGCGTTTTTTCAGTGCCTCTGTGGTATTGAATGACGTTGCTTGCTCTTGTTCCCAGACATGCCGTAGCCCTGATAGAAAATCTTTGACCTTATCTTCTGCAAGCCTCAAGCCTGAGAGTATATCGCCCAATTCTTCATGCAAGTCATCACGTAGCATGTAATTCTTTTTGCAGACCCTGCACTTATACCTGTAGTAAAAATTTCCTCTGCCATTGTGATTTACATAACCAGTAATCTTAGGGTTTTTAGCACCCTCTTCTAAGCACTCCTTACAGGTCATTATTTTGGATAGCGGAAACTCTGGATTGTATTGTTTGTGAGGCTTGTAAACAACACCCTTAACGATTGCCTTTAACGACTCATGCTGTTCAGGCGTAATCATAGCCTTGTGTAAGCCGTTAGGATTCACCGTCCAGCTAGACATCTTGATTATGCCAGCATAGAACGGGTCTTTGAGCATAATCTTGAAACGGTGCGTGTCCAGTAACTTTCCAGACTTCTCCCTGTATCCAGCAGCATTAATGCCAGCTACTACATCTTTAATCGGTATGCCCTCTAGCACTTGCAGGAATCCAGAACGCAAGATTGACCACTCAGGCTCTTTAGGCACATGTAGTCCTGGTGTTTCTGAACGCATATAACCAGTTTTAGGGTTGCTAGGGTAGTAGCCAGCTGCAACTCTAGCCTGCATGTTGCTAGTAGTTTTAGTGATACGTTCTAGGTTAGCTGCTTCGCCACGAAACACATCAATCATTTCTTCCATAGTACCAACCATGCTCGTATCTTCAGCAAGATGAGGCTTTTTAGCATAAACCAGCTTTGCTCCAGCCTTTTCCCTAAACTCTACTTTCCAGTGATAGTACATCTCTAAATCACGCATAAAGCGGTCTGGTTCATCAACAATGATGTACTTAATCTGCTTGTCTGCTTTAGCAAAAGCCAACATCTCCACGAGGTCTTTACGCTGGTAATTTTTGCCCTTACGACTAGACTGCGTGATACTCCAAAACTTCACAATCTCTGCATTGAATAAAGAGGCTGCGTCATACACCCGTGTTTCCTGTGCTTCAAGGCTTGACCCCTCAACACCTTGCTTGACTGTAGATACTCGACAGAGTGCAATAGCCTTAACTTTTGAATTATCGTTTTTCATAAACTTATATCTCCTTACTAATTCTTGCTATACAAAAGGCGACCTCTGTGGCTAATCCCTAAGAACTAAGGAAACAGAGGTCGCCATCTGTATGCTCAAATTAGGTGTTCTTTAATGATTAGCCACTTCTAATTATACTCTCTCACCCTTGTTGTAGCAATCTAAATTGCTTAAAAAGTGAGAGAAAAAACCTAGCTTGTTCCAGTGCTTCTTGGCTAGGCTTGGACTTTTTCAAATCCTGCACATTACCGTTATAATAACGGCTCACTATATCACCATTCATGCGAGCTACTGCT
>JBAQIV010000029.1:0-43307 GCA_049289035.1 Saccharimonadales bacterium (SeqCode)
GCAGCATAAAATATACCAATATAGCGAAGTGATTTCATGACGGGTGCTTTTCGAATGCCGATGTCACGCCAGAATGCCCCAGTCTTTTTCAGATGACGCGATATCAAGATGCAGGCTACCGGCAACACTAGCAACTCAGAAAACACTACAGATAGCATATTCTTATAATCAGCACTACCGACTACGCCACCAGCCACTTGATAAAGGCTAATAGCTAGATCGGTAACAAAAATCATTATCAGCGGCAGTAAGATGATAAGTATAACAAAGCGCTTCGAAAACAGTGTCGCCTTCGATGTTTTGGGATGAGTAGATTTCATGTAAACCTATGTTTTTTACACGATTACTTTTGCGATAGCTGGTACAAGTCGGTCGTCGAAGACTGATGGGATGATTTCTTCAGCCGATGGGTTTTCGACGAGTGAAGCGATAGCCTCGGCAGCGGCGAGCTTATGGTCGTCGGTGATCTTTTTCACTCCATTGTCCAGTGCGCCACGGAAAATACCGGGGAAAGCAATGGCGTTGTTCACTTGGTTTGGAAAATCGCTACGGCCAGTCGCCACTATGGCAGCGCCCGCGGCACGGGCTTCGTCGGGCATGATTTCTGGTGTTGGGTTGGCAAGTGCAAATATGATCGGATCGGGGTGCATGGTTTGTACCATCTCGGCCGTCAGCAGGCCAGGCTGAGATACGCCTATAAATACATCGGCGTCGCGAATAGCATCAGCAAGGCCGCCGTCTATGTCGCTCTCCACGTAACTTAGCAAAGAGGTCTTCTCTGAGTTCAGATCAGTTCGATTTTCGGTAATGATACCTTTGCTATCGACGGCATAAATAGTACCGACCCCATACCTATGTAGCAGTTTGAGTATAGCAGTACCAGCTGCACCAGCACCTACCATGACAACTTTACATTCGTAGAGCTTTTTGCCAGTGACTTTCATGGCGTTTATGAGACCGGCGAGTACCACGACGGCGGTACCGTGTTGGTCATCGTGAAACACTGGTATGTTGAGCGAATCTTTGAGGCGTTGTTCGATCTCAAAACACTGCGGTGCTGCAATATCTTCGAGGTTTATTGCGCCAAAACTGGGAGCAAAAGCGGTTACCGTAGCGACAATTTCGTCGGGCGTGTGGACATCGAGAATAATCGGCACAGCATCGATGTCAGCAAAGTGCTTAAACAACAGGGCTTTACCTTCCATAACCGGCATACTGGCGCGCGGGCCAACGTTGCCCAGACCTAACACAGCAGTACCGTCAGAGATAACGGCCACGAGGTTATTTGTCCAGGTGTAGGTTGGTAGGAGCGAGTCATCCTCAGCAATTGCACGACTAACTGCGGCCACGCCAGGTGTGTAGTAGGCACTGAGTTTCGTGCGGTCAAGGTCTGAGGTGTCGCGCAGACTGGTTGTAATTTTACCGCGATATTGTTTGTGTAGCTGGAGAGATAATTCGTCGTAATTCATACCCACTAGTATACTATGGGATATATGAAAGGACTCATACTTTATACGCTTGTGTTTCCGATTTTAGTCTATGGTGCCGTGCGCTATCTTGACTCACGGCTTGGCTACAAAGGCGACACACGTTTACTAATTGCAGCCTGTGTGCTGTTTGCAGTGTCGGTGTACTTGCCATCGCCCACTATTGACGGCATGGACACGCAGTGGTGGACACATATGGTTGGTGGCGGGGTGTTCTGCGGACTGATATGGGTGTATTATCGACGAAAATTTGCTCGACATAGCTGGGCATATGAACTCGTACAATTACTGGCACTGACATCATTTCTCGGGGTGGTGAATGAACTATATGAACTTGCCGCTTATGTTTACCTAAATGGATCGCCAATTGCTGATACGTCGTGGGACTTGCTTGCAAATACTTTGGGTGCCATGACCCTCTATATAGCCTACAAACTGTTTACCTTTTTTAACGATCGTCTGAAAAAGTAAACAAAGCGGACACCTCTTGGCATATCTGATAGATCGTGCTATAGTTGGTAGCTGATTATTGATATAAATTGTAAGGTGAAGCAGCATGTTTGCATTAATTCAAAAAGTAAATGATTCTCAGAAAAAGAACAAAGTAGTCGACGTCCGCAGTGGTGACACTGTTCGTGTTCATCAACGAATCAAAGAGGGCGGCAAAGAGCGTACTCAGATATTTGAGGGTACTGTCATCCGTACAGACCGCAAAGACAGCGTGACAAGCCGCATTACGGTGCGCAAGGTGGCGAGTGGTGTCGGTGTAGAAAAGAGTTTTTTGATTCACAGCCCACTTGTCCTTAAAATTGAAGTCACCAAACGAAGTAAAGTGCGCCGCAACTACCTCAGTTACCTACGTGCGCGTACCGGCAAGGGCACACGACTTTCTGGTGTTGATTTCGACCGTGAGTCGGTCAACGATGTGCGTGATCTGGAAGCTGAAGCGCTGGAAGCCAAACTAAAAGAAGAAGCTGCGGCTGCAGCTGCTGAAAAAGCCGCCAAAGAAGCTGCCGAACAAGCCGAACTCGACGCGAAGGCTGCGGCAGTCGAAGCGGCACATAAACAGAATCAGTAGAATTAGTAGATTTTAGACGTTGGATTTTGGATCTTGAAAGAATCGCAAACCCCGTCTCGTGGCGGGGTTTCGTTGTACGTTCGTGATACAATAGATGACATGAGTGATGACCAATTTACGAAAATTATGCAAGAATTCATCCGTTTGGATAATAAAATTACTTCAGCACGCGATGAACTTAAAAGCGAAATGCAACAAGGGTTTGACAGAGTAAACATGGTCCTTGATCAGCAATCGATATTGCTTGATCGTGATGAGGCAGAGCGGTTGTCACTGTCAAAGCAAGTCGATCGTCATGACGAGTGGATTGAGCGGGCAGCAAAGCATACGGGTGTCCGTTTCGTGCGTACAAGTTAAATTATCCTCGACAGATTGGAGCATGGTCTCCCGGCGCGGAATCACGCCGGGGCCTACGACATAAAGCACCACTATTTGCTCTTCAGCATTCTCCTTTTCTTGATATATGCCGAAAGTACCAGTAGTGACCCAAAGAAAATCATTGCGAGCGGAAATACCACATAATCTATGGGCTCGATCGCATTCACAATGACCTTGTGGTACTTGAACGTGAAAAAGAGGTTGAGGGCAAGAAATATCCCCACGACGATAAGTGACACAGTAATCATAATTGCAATATCCAATCTGTCGAGGTGCTCGCTCGTGCGGCACCGAAGTGGTGAAGCGATACGCATTCATTACACCATGCCACATGTTTGATTACAAGAGCCACCGCACCGTATAATCAACTCATGACATTCCTGCATGTGCCTATTTCAAAATTTAATCTCAACTCGTCATGATTATCGGCATCGATGAAGTCGGACGTGGTGCGTGGGCGGGGCCATTGGTGGTCGGGGCGGTAGGCCTCGGCGGGGCAGAGATCGAAGGGCTCACCGACAGCAAACTCCTGACCAAAAAGAAACGCGAGAAACTATCGCTCGAGATCAAACAAGCCGCGCCGCTCGTCGGTATCGGTTGGGTGAGCGCACGCGATATCGACACAATTGGTCTGAGTGCCGCGCTCAAACTCGCTGCTCGTCGTGCCGTATCACAACTCAATCTCGCGTACGTTGACCAAATTATCATTGATGGCACCGTCAACCTCTTGCAGGGAGATTCCTTACGAACTATCTCTGGGTCACAGCCTGAGATTACTCTTATGAAAAAAGCCGATATGCTCGTGCCGAGTGTGAGCGCAGCGTCGGTGATTGCCAAAGTGGCGCGTGATCATTATATGGTGCTGTGCGACCGAGTGTTTCCGGGCTATGGTTTTGCGGGGCATGTCGGCTATGGTGCGGAAAAACACCGCCTTGCAATACGGCAACACGGGGTACTGCCGATTCACCGTGCTTCTTTTGCGCCGATTGCTGAATCTATTGTGTCGGATAATAATCACATAAATTCGCATATGCAAGAAAACGTGTACAACAGTGCTTTGAATGTTACAAAAAAAGATACTTCACGGATTGGCCGCTTTGCTGAAGAAGCAGCCGCGCAGTATCTTGCCTCACACAGCTACACTGTGGTTAAGCGTAACTGGAAGACAAAATGGTGCGAAGTCGACATCATTGCGACTCGTCGTGATGTGGTGTATTTTGTCGAAGTGAAATATAGAAAAAATCTCAGGCAAGGAGGCGGCGTGGCTGCTATAACTCCTAAGAAACTCGCCCAAATGCGTTTTGCGGCGAAGCTATGGTTACACAATCATCCTGAAGTCGATGCTCGCTTGAGCGTCATTGAAGTCACAGGTGAAGAGCTGGAGGTGACGAGGTTTGAGGAAAATGTTGGTTAGTATTTTTGATTGATCGTCGAACATTGAAAATTATCAAAGCTCTCACCAAATCTGCGCGCGCATATCGGCTGGGAGATACAGTTTGTCGGTTGGCTGCACGCCGTAGGCTTCATAAAACGCGTCTTCATGGCAGACGACACAGTTCACGCGGAAGCGGCTGGGTGGGTGTGGATCGATTTTGGCTAGTTCGATCAGACGCTCAGATCGGGCATGTGCGCATTCGCAGCGCGCAAAGTTGATGAACAGCTCGCTCAGTTGGGATGCAAAATCTTTCTCTGTTCGCTTCATCCGGAGGGCTTCGACGGCGAGTGCGAGACCTCCGATATCGGCGATAGCTTCACCCAGTATTAGTTTGCCTTGTAGGTGCACGCCGGGCACCGTTTCAAAGGCATCAGCTTGGTCAACAATATGACGAGCCAGCGCATCGAACGCTGCTCGCTCTGCAGGGGTTTGCCAGCGGTTTGTATTGCCATGTTCATCAAAATCAGCACCCTGGTCGTCAAAGCCATGCGTAAATTCGTGCCCAGTGACCGCGCCAATACCACCGAGATTGGCGGCCATACTCGCTGCTGGGTCATAAAATGGCGGCTGTAATATAGCGGCCGGAAAGACGATCTCAAGTCGGTTAGGGTGATGATAGGCATTGACGGTATGCGCGTTCATTTCCCATTGTTCGTCGGCCGGGGGCTGACCAACTTTTACCAGTTCGAGGTCAGTACGATAGGTACGAGATAATGCGAGTAGCTCGAGGTGATTGCCGAGCGAAAAATGCAGCTGCGACAGGTCCTTCCATACGCTAGGATACCCAATCAATACTTTTATGTTGTCGAGTTTGGTGTGAGCGCGCTGTTTCGTGGCGTCGCTCATCCAGGTAAGCCGGTCGATGCGCATGTGGTAGGCAGCGCGGATGTCTTCGACGATGTCGAGCACGGCCTGTTTTGACGATTCGGGAAAATGCCGAGCAGCGTATTCGCGTCCAATTGCTTCACCGATAATCAGCGCATCGGCCGATTGTACGGCACGTTTCCAGAGTGGTTTGAGCTCGTCAGCTCCGTTAATGACGCGGCCAAAGAAATCAAATGTAATGGTAGTCGCAGTTTCATCGATCCACATCGCCCAGCCCTGAAGGAGTTGCCACGTCAGATATTGCTTGATTTCGCTAAGTGGTCGATTGTCTAGCATGGTAGTAGCGGCTCGCAGGAATGAAGGTTGGCTGACCACAATGTGATCGTTGGGCGACTGCCAGCCGAGTGCAGCAAAATAAGCATCCCAGTCGAACGAATAGCGTTTTTTGAGATTCCCTAGTGTTATGGGGTTGTAGTTTTTCTCAGTATCACGGAGTTTGACGTTGGTCCAACTAGCACGGGCCAGTTCGGTTTCTATGGACATAACAGTGGTAAAATCACTTGTGATGACCGAATACAAATGGCTGTGCATTGCCCCAAAATACGCCTCATACTTTTGGCGAACATCACGCATATGTGCGTCACGACCCAGGTAGTAATCACGGTTTGGCAGTGTCAAACCAGATTGATGAAAGCGCAGCACTTGCATGCGCGAATCTTTGTCATCATGATCGATATAGAGTGTCCATAGTGGCGACTGGTCCCGGCGGTGCATTTGGCCGAGAACGCGTGCAATATCGCGAGACGACTCAATCGCATTGATTTCATCGGCTAGCTCACGCAAATAATTATAATGGGCAGTTGCGTATGAATTATAGTGCAATGCCGAATCAAAATATGTCTTGAGCAGTTGCTGATCATGGCTGAGGCCTGATTGCTTAGCCTCACCAAGTTCTTGCATTATGCTATGGACTGCTTCCGCTGCGTTGTCGCGCAGTACATAAAACGCACCCCACATACTCTCGGTCGGCGGAATCGGGTTAGCGGCCAGCCACGGGTTGTTAACATAACCAAAATAATCGTCTTGCGGACGAAGTGAAGTATCGAATTGTTCGCGCTGTTGTGTCGTCATGGGTATCTAGTATAGCGTATGATACACCAGAAATAGGAATCAACGATCAATGTGTCAACGCTCAATGTACGCCGCAATACTTACCTGGTCACGCTCGATCCACTCGCTACGCGCTGTGATTTCGTCTAGTCCAACTTGTACGACGCGGCGTATGGTCGGGTCGTCGTGCGATGCAAAAAAGTCACGGTACTGGCGGGCCCACGGCTTGCCATACAGCGCTCTTGCCCCATACATTGGGAATTTTTCAAGCGCATGGCCGTTGCCAAATGTCGCCATAACCCACGCCCAGTTATCGCGTAACCAGCGCCAGGTCGCTTCACGCGACTGCGGGTTGCGCATAAGGCAATAAAACCAGATAGGGACGTCTTGCAGTTTTATAGTCTCAGCGTCAGTGAGGGCATCGACCCATGAGGTGAGTACAGCACCATCATCACTACTACTAAGCGCTCGTGCCGCAAGGTCACGCAGGTGAGCGTCATGCGTGGTCATGTGGAGATGCACGAGCCGTGTCATGTCGGCTTTGTTACCGTGACGGCTGGCAGCAAGAAACAAAGCGGGCTGTATATTGCCATCGAGCTGGTCAAGTCGCTCGGCATCTCGATACAATTGCAGCGCTGCAGCAACAGTCTCGTTATGGCGGTAGCGTACGAGCAGTTTGTTGACTATACCATGAGTCGCGCGTTCATTTTCGTCATGAGGTGCAAAGCCGACTATTGGGTAGTGTGCCGCGGCATTGCTAAGGATCGTCAGTGCATAGCGCGCAAAATTGTCTGGTGTCACGAACGATTCAGTTATAAGTTCGAGCCCGTCAAGCACCTCGGCGATGATCAACCAGACCGCACTTGAAGTTTCCTGTCGGTAGAGCTGTAATAGATCAAAGAGATGCACTGGCGTGTAATGCCCGCTTTGGGTGAGTATATAGGTTTCGTACAGTAGCAAGCATCGCTCAACATTAGTGAGGCTACCGTTTTGGACACGCTGGCACATAGATTCATACGACGCTACATCATAGTGTGTCAGAAAATGACTCACACCGTCGCGGTTGAGCTGCGGTGAATCAGCCGCTATGTCACTATATGTTTTGTCGTGCAGTAGCTCAGGGAAGTGTCGATCAGCCGCGGCTAGCGGTATTGGCCAAATTGTCCCTTCGCTTTCTCGCCCCACGCGCAAGCGTTCTTGGTGTAGCCGGTACGTCCCATTAGTATGTATAACGGACACCATGGGTAGGCCGCTATGGGTCAGCCAGTGCTCCATGAGCGCTTCGATATGTTTTCCTGACGAAGTGTGCATGGCACGCCACAAGTCGTGTCCATCGGTGTTACCGTATGCAAAGTCCGTGAAATACTGCGTCAAGGCCTGGCGAAACGCATCTTCGCCTATATAGGCAATTGCCATGCGGATAAGTCGACTGCCTTTGCAGTACAAAATAGCCTTGTCGAACACCGCGGCTATGTCGTCGGGTGTGCGCACATGGTAGGCAACGGGCTGGATTGAGCTAAACTGGTCGCGGCTGAGCGCGAGCACTGATTCTTTGGCGGCAAAATCATCCCATACGCGCCAGTCTGGGTGGACGTGATCGAGCGCGATGTACTCCATGACATTGGCAAAACTTTCGTTGAGCCACAGGTCGTCCCACCAGCGCATTGTTACAAGGTTGCCAAACCATTGGTGTGCCAGTTCGTGCGCAATGACGGTTGCAATGTACCGTTGTTGGTCAATTGGCGTCATATCGGTGGCGAGCAGGTAGCCTTCACGGTAGGTAATAAGCCCCCAGTTTTCCATAGCCAGCGCTGAAAAATCCGGCAAGGCGACGTGGTCGCACTTTGGTAATGGGTAGGGAACACCGAAATAGTCCTCGTAAAAATCAAGCAGTCTGACGGCTTCGCCCAGCGCAAATTGATGAGTTGATTTTACCTGGGGTTGCGTGGAATACACTGAGATTTCCGTGCCATTTTTGCTTTTTGCCGTTGAGGCATGCAGGTTGCCGACGACAAATGCGAGCAGGTAGGTACTCATGCGCTGCGTAGTCTGGAAGGTAGTAGATGTTAGATTTTGGTCCGCCAGCTGGCGGATAGATTTTAGAATAGGCATGTTGGAAAGCACTGTGACGTCAGGTTCGGTAACGAGCGTCAGGTCAAACGTCGCCTTTGCCTCGGGTTCGTCAATGCAGGGGAAAGCTTCGCGGGCGTGGTGCGATTCAAACTGCGTCGCTAACAGTTCTTTTTTCTCGCCGTCATGCTCGTAATAGCACGGGTAAATCCCATGCATGGCGTCGGTGATACTACCGCTAAATTCGATATATATGCTATGTTCACCACTCTCGACATCGGCCTCGATACGGTAGGCATCATGCGCGAGCGGTGTGATCGATGCTAGCTCACCATCGACGGTCACATGGCTGAGCGTCAGGTCTTTGGCATGAAACAATATCGGATGCGCACGGTGTGGCTTGTGGCCGTGTATTGTCACGCTGCCGTAAAACTGCCGCGCCTCACGCTCAAGTGTAAGTGCCAGGTCATAATGCCGCGGCAAAAAATATTCGTACAGGCGATAGGTTTGAATCATATATTCTATAATAGCAGCTTCATCTACAGAAGAGTTTATGGTATAATACATCACATGAACAAGACATTTACCGCAATCGTGACGGCAGAAGATGGTGGATTCGTTGCTTTAAACCCTGATACCGAAGTCGCAAGTCAAGGCGACACTATAGACGACGCGCTTACAAACCTTAAAGAGGCACTGGCATTATATCTCGAAGAGACGTCAGAGCTTAATGATCAACCTATGTCGGCGTCATTTTTAACAACGGTGACTATATAACATGCCAATCAGCGGCAAGCGTGCGGTGAAAATCCTTGAGGAGAATGGTTTTGCCGTCTCGCGTCAGCGTGGTTCGCATGTTGTGCTCGTAAAGTACGACGGCAAAACCAAAATAACAACAGTTGTACCTCTGCACAAAGAACTCAAGCGAGGCACTATACGTAGTATTGCTAAATTGGCCCAGATGAGCCCTACTAACTTTTTGAAATAACCTATACCTCTTGACTCTTGACTCTTAACTCGCTATACTAGCTCTCGTACATATCCGGCCGGCAGGTCGGGTTTTTTAATGAAAAACGAAAGGAACCTATGCAAGATCTCAATGTCAAACAACTCGTACTCGCCATCAGCACTATTGCCGAGGAAAAAAACCTCCCCGAAGAAATGGTCATGGACGTCGTGCAACAAGCAATTGCCGCTGCCTGGCGCCGTGACAATGGCGACCGCGACCAAGACGTGCGCGCCGAGCTCAACACGGTGAAAGGTACCGCAAAAATTTACGTCATGTACCAAGTGGTTGAAGAAGTCGAAAATGCCGCCACTGAACTAACTGAAGCTGACGCTCAGAAAATTAAAAAAGGCGCCAAAATCGGCGACACTGTCGAAGAAACATTCGAAGCCACCGGTTTTGGTCGCGTAGCCGCGCAAACTGCTAAACAAGTTGTGCTCCAAAAACTGCGCGAAGCCGAGCGCGAAGTGGTCATGGAAGAATACGCTGACAAGATAGGTACTGTGCTCGTCGGCACCGTGCAACGCGTCGAAGCACGCGTGGTACGCGTGGAGCTGGGTAAGACAGTTGGTATACTGCCGGCCAGTGAGCAAATCCCAGGTGAATACTACAGTATCGGTAGCCGTATAAAGGTGTTTTTGAAAGATGTCGAACGCGATAATCGCGGTCCGCAACTCATCCTGACCCGTGCCAACGAAGCCTTTGTCGAATACCTCTTTCGCCAAGAAGTGCCCGAGATGGAAACCGGCGCTGTCGAGATAAAGGCCATCGCTCGCGAAGCGGGCAAACGTACCAAACTAGCCGTTGCCAGCAATGTACCAGGGGTTGACCCTGTGGGAACATTTGTGGGTGGCCACGGTACTCGCGTCAACGCTGTCATGAACGAGATAGGCGAACAGGAAAAAATCGACATCATTACGTTTGATGCCGATACCAAAAACTTTATCGCCAACGCGCTCAGTCCAGCTGAGATTGGCCGTATCGAAATAGAAGACGGCGCCAAAGACAAGCGTGCCAAAGTGTTTGTGAGCGAAGACCAGCAGTCGATTGCCATTGGCCGTGGCGGTCAAAACGTGCGCCTGGCCAGCAAACTGACCGGTTACGAACTCGACATTACGCCGCTGACTGCCGTCGCACCTGTCGCCGCTGCGCCAAAAGCTGACAAAAAACCCCGCAAAAACATCGAGGATGACCTGTTTAGTGCGATTGAGCAGAGCGCAGAGTAGGCAGTAGACGTTAGATTTTAGATTTTGGATTTTGGATTTTGGAATAGTCACAAAATTGACGAGGCAGCACCTTGTGGGTGCGGCCTGCGCCTGTTAGACTGGGGGGTTAGTCGCGCGGAAGCGAGTCGAACGGGACCAGCTCGAAGGTGCCCTCGTGCCTCTCGGCGTTATAGAACCCGCGAACGACACGGTAGCCATGGATATTGCCACTGAGGATGAACGTTCCTCGTGCACCGCTCTCATACTCGAGCATCGTGATCTGCATCTCGAGTTTCGTGGTCAGCTTGCCGCGCAACCTCCCGAAGTGGCCTTCGAACATTGCACGCATCGGTGTGGTCTTGTCGAAGGCGTACTTGAACATGTCGATGATCCGGTCGGTTCCCGGACCGCCCACGATGTGGAAGGTTATTGTCTGAACAGGTGCGGTTTGGGTGGACATACGTCACACCTTTCTACTAAGCCGATGAGGTCTCGGCAGACGACCGTTACCCTAGTTTCCTAGAGCCACCTCGCCATACAGCGAGGAATCGAGTACAAGACTCTATTAATTATAATAACACATATTAAAAAGTAAGTCAATAGCTTCATAATTATGCTTATGAGATAATCTGTATTCAGCCAGCTGCAAGCTTCCGCCATCTGGCGGATCGGTGTTCGGGGCATCCGCAGGCTTCTCAAGAGACGAGGGCAGTCTTGCAAGGAATAATGCATGGCAACCAAAACCCATTTGTCAGTAACTAAGGTTATTACAAATGGGCCGGAGCCGGTCCGCCCATTGGCGGATCCGAGCGGAGGTCGTGCCATGCCCTTGCGAGACAACTGAGCCTCCTGAGAAGTCGAGGACCGCCCCGAGAGCTTTGCTACTTTCAATCATGAAAGTAGGAGTTGGTTCTTGGTCGCAAGAACACTACTAGCACTCGCTTGACCCGAGTGCTAGTTTTGCTATAATGAATCGTGTAACGAGCCATCAGTGACGGATTGCGGCCAGCTCGATGAGAGGGACGAATAAAATGCCAGAAAATTTCTCAGATTTTGTAGAGCACCTGACCGACAACGCGCGCGGTAGTTTGCAACATGCCGAATTGTCGGCGCGTGGACTCGGCAGCTCGTATATCGGTACCGAGCACCTGCTGCTCGGCGTGCTAGCGCAAGAGACGTCAGTCGGCGCCAAGATACTGGCCGACGCCGGTGTCACACTCGAACGCGCACAAACCGCGCTTAACATGACGCCGCGTGCACTGGTAGTCAGTACCGGCGCCAAAGGCTTGAGCGAAACTGCCAAACTCACGCTGCGCATGAGCTGGGACGTGGCGCAGGAATTTCGTCAAGATTTTTGTGGCACCGAACATATTTTGTTTAGCATACTCACGCAAAAAAATGCCCGCGCAACCGTGCTACTGCGTGATATGAATGTCAATGTTGACGAACTTGTCGGCGAGCTCGAAGGCTACCTAAACCGCCAGCATGCCGACGGCGAAGCCATGCACGGCACGCCCAATGTCAAAACGCCGCGCAGCCGCCAGCCCGCGCTCGCCAAATTTGGCAGCGACCTGACCGCACTGGCCCGCGATGGCAAACTCGATCCGGTCATCGGTCGCGACGAACAAATTACCCGTATGATTACTATCCTCAGCCGTCGTACCAAAAACAATCCAATACTTATTGGCGAGCCAGGTGTTGGCAAAACTGCCATTGTCGAAGGGCTAGCACAGCGCATTGCCAGCGAAGATGTGCCCGAACATTTGTGCGACAAGCGTATCATCCTCATTGACCTACCGGGTATGGTCGCCGGTACCAAATACCGCGGCGAATTCGAAGAGCGGCTCAAAAAAGTCATCGATGAGCTATCAAGCGACCCGCACGCCATAGCGTTTATCGACGAAATGCACCTGCTGGTCGGCGCTGGTTCGGCCGAAGGCAGTATGGACGCGGCCAATATGCTGAAGCCCGCACTGGCGCGTGGTAAAGTGCGTATGATCGGCGCCACGACGCTCGACGAATACCGTAAACATATCGAAAAAGACGCCGCCCTCGAACGCCGACTGCAGCCGGTCATGGTGCCAGAGCCGAGCTATGCCGACACGGTGGCGATCGTGCGCGGACTGCGGTCACACTACGAAGATTATCACGGAGTGACCATGAGCGACGACACCATCGAAGACGCCGTGTACATGGCCGATCGCTACGTATCTGAGCGCCACATGCCCGATAAAGCGCTCGATGTTATCGACGAAGCCGCGGCCTTATTGCGCGTCAAAAAAGGCCAAAAACCAGGTAAATCACGCGAGATTAGCAAAGAAATCCGTCACTTAGAAGACAAAATGGAAGAAGCCGCCAGTAGCGAAGATTACGAGCGGGCTGCGCTGTACAAAATGCGCATGAGCCGCCTCAAAGAAAAATTAGACGAGCTGACTAAAGCATCGCAGGGTACTGCCGCGTCAAAACTCACCAGCGATATCATTGCCGAAGCCGTCGCTACCATGACCGGTATACCGGTGCGTCAGCTGAAACGCTCAGAGGTAAAATTGCTATCCCAGTTGGAGAAACATCTTGGCCGCTCGATTATCGGACAAAAAGAAGCTATTACTACAGTTGCTCGTGCCATTCGCCGTGCGCGCAGTGGCATCGGTAGCCCGCGGCGTCCGATCGGGTCGTTTGTCTTTATGGGTCCGACGGGTGTGGGCAAGACCGAACTAGCGCGAGTGCTTGCTCGTGAGGTGTTTGGTAGCGACGAAGCGCTAATAAAGATCGACATGAGTGAATTTCGCGAGCACCATAGTACCAGCCGCCTGGTGGGTGCTCCTGCTGGCTATGTCGGCTATGAAGACGGTGGTCAGCTGACCGACAAGATTCGCCGCCAGCCCTACAGTGTGGTACTGTTCGATGAGATCGAAAAAGCTCACCGCGATGTGTTTAACCTACTACTACAACTCCTTGAAGACGGCACACTGACGGATGCTAAGGGCCGCAAAGTTGATTTTAGCAACACGATCGTTATCTTGACGAGCAACCTCGGCAGTGAGGTTATGTACCGTGAAGCCGAGATGGGTTTTGAGGCTATGTCACGCAAAGATCGTGATGATCTCGAGGTTGTGCACGATAAAAACAAACAAGCGGCGCGCAAAGCGCTCGAGGGTATGATGCGCCCAGAGCTGATCAACCGGTTTGACGACGTCGTGGTGTTTCGTGCGCTGACACGAGCCGAAGTGAATGCGATATTTGATCTGCAAATCGAAGACCTCCGTACGCGGCTACGACGAAAGGGTCTGGGGCTCACGGTTTCGGCTGGTGCCAAGCGGCTTTTGATCAACCGCGGCTACAACCCGCATCACGGCGTGCGGCCACTCCGCAAAGTGTTGCAAGATGACGTTGAGCATCCAATCGCTGAGGGTCTTATAAAAGAAGTGTACGAGACGGGGCAGATTATCACGGTTGAGGCAAAACGCGGTATACTATCTATCACAGCAACATCAGAGGAGATAGCGCCGCATCATGCCGCCGAAAGCATCGTCACTGCGTCATAATATAGTGCGTTTGGTTGGTGCTGTGGGTATGTTGTCAGCGGCAATTTGGATACTGCTGAACCAAACCTACATCATCGATCAGATTGCGGTGTGGCGCTTTACACCGTCAGCCGATATGAGACAGATTGCCTCACGTGCGGTACTCACTGACAAAGGTCGGTTTTATTTGTTTGCCTCGCGACCAGAAATCAATGACCGCGCATCGTTCAACACACACTGTCGACAGTTGGTTGAAAAGACGTCGATACTTGGCTGCTATGTCAATCGGCAGATCTATATTTTTAATATCACCGACCAACGGCTCGATGGTATCCGCGAAGTTACTGCCGCGCATGAGATGCTGCATGCGGCGTACGACCGTCTAAGCGTGAGTGAGCGAGGCAGGATTGATCGTTTGATCGAAGCGCAAGCCACAAATATAAGTGATCAAAAACTCAAAGACCGTCTGGCGCTGTATGACCAAACCGAACCAGGTGAACGGCTCAACGAACTGCATTCGATACTCGCGACAGAGATCCGCACGTTGTCGCCAGAACTCGAAAACTATTATCGTCAGTATTTTACTGATCGCGCGAAAGTTGTGGCATTGGCCGAAGGCTACGAAACTGTGTTTCGCCAGATAGAATCGCAGCAAACGCAGCTCATTGCCGAGCTAAATCAATTGGCCGACCGTATTGACAGCGCATCGAAAGATTATGAGACAACACTCGCTGCACTCAAGGTCGATATTGCGCAGTTCAACCGTCGTGCGACTGCTGGCGAGTTTACGTCGCAAGACGCTTTTAACCGCGAGCGCAATCAGCTCGTCGCGCGCCAAGACGCCCTGCAAGCGCAGCGCGACGCCATAAACGGTATGATTACCGACTATCATGCGAAAACCGCCCAACTCGACACACTCAACACGACTGCCGAAGGGCTCCAACGCAGCATTGACTCGACACTACCGGAAGCACCACGGCTTCAGTAGAGGGCCATTGTACGCTGGGTTTATATGTAAGTCGTATACCTAATAGTTTATAATTGAGCGTAGTATGGTGAAATCTACCACTAAATATCAGTGCCAAAATTGTGCGGCAACGTATTCGAAATGGTCAGGACGGTGTGAAAACTGCGGTGCCTGGAATAGCTTGGTTGAATCGGCCGCTGAAGTGGTGGGTAAAACTGCTGTTAGTAAATCCCAGGGGAAGATACTAGAGGCCGATCGTCTCGATGCGGTGAAAATCGACGCCGTGAGTGAGCGCTATCACACCGGTTTTGATGACATTGACACAGTGCTAGGCGGGGGCATTATGCCGGGTGGCGTGGTACTGGTAGCTGGTGAACCGGGTATCGGCAAAAGTACGCTATTGCTACAAATTGCTGCGTCTATTGCCCGCCACGAAAATGTACTCTATGCTACCGGTGAAGAATCGGCCGGTCAAGTGAAATTGCGAGCGGCACGGCTCGGCGCTGATGCGAAAGCAAATTTGTCACTTGTCAGTACAACAAGCGCTGACGACATAGCCGCTACAATTGCCAGTGCCGCGTATCAGCTGGTGATTGTCGACTCGATTCAGACGCTTGCCATGAACGATATTGCTAGTGCACCAGGCACAGTTAGCCAAATTACGAACGCGACCAATCTTATCATACAGGCGGCCAAGCGGTCGCATACGGCAGTCATGCTGGTAGGTCATGTGACAAAAGAAGGCAGTATTGCCGGGCCAAAAGTCATGGAGCATCTGGTTGATGTTGTGGTGCAGTTCGAGGGTGATCGCTATGGTGGGTTCAAACTGGTTCGTGCTATCAAAAACCGTTTTGGTAGTACGGCTGAGCTCGCTATTATGGAAATGAATGACCGCGGGCTGGTGCCCGTCGACAACCCATCGGCGAGTTTGCTGGCCGAACGCTCACTCAGCGATGGGTCGATTATACTGGCCACCATGGAAGGCAACCGCGCGCTACTGGTCGAGATACAGGCGCTTGTGAACCCAACCAGTTTTGGCTATCCTAAACGTACCGCCAGCGGCTTTGACCTCAACCGACTCAATGTGCTAATCGCCGTGCTTGAAAAGCGCACCAAATTGAGCCTCGGTGACAAAGATATATTTGTAAATGTGGTTGGTGGTATCAAACTGCGTGACCCAGCGGCTGACTTGGCGGTTGCGATGGCGATTGCTAGTGCGGCGGCTGGTCGGGCAATCGACACTGAGACGGTGGTCTGGGGCGAAGTTGGACTGGGCGGTGAGATACGCAGTGCACCGAGTGCGCTGAGGCGAGTAGCTGAGGCGAAAAAGCTCGGCTTTACCCGGGCACTGGCGCCACAAACCAAACCAGCTGATGCATTTATTGCGTCGGCGACTGATTTGCGCAGCGCGCTACAGAAATACCTGACACAGCGTTGATCATTGATGCGTTGAATATTGATCATTAATTTTTCATTGATCGTTGATCATATGCGCCACAAACGCATCAACGCCAAACGATTAACCAACGATCAATGTTCAACGCATCAACGATCAAATATATATGCTACTATTATGCAATGGATTTATTATACATTTTAGTCAGTGTCGTTTTGCTGGAGACGACATATCTTACGTACCAGCAATTTGCAAAACATGAAGTAAAATCGCCGCGGTCTCGCATTGTTTGCGACACGAGCGCACTTATTGACGGTCGAATTGTCGCTATTGCACGATCAGGGTTTTTGTCGAGCGAACTCGTTGTGCCTCGCAGTGTGACTCGTGAGTTGCAGTATATGGCCGACCGAGCCGATCACGACAAACGTGAACGTGCTCGTTATGGTCTCGATGTTGTAAATGAGCTGCAGTCGATCGACCAGACGTTGGTGACCATATATGACGATGGTGACGGCCACCCTGATGGTGTCGATGAACAATTACTGCAGCTTGCCAAAAAGCTAGGTGCACGACTGTGTACGACTGACTACAACCTAAACAAAGTTGCTCGCACCGAACAGGTAACGGTCGTCAACGTGAACGAACTTGCTCATGCGCTGCGGCCCATGCATCTGCCGGGTGAGGTCATAGAGCTGCAAATTGTGGCTGCGGGTCAAAACAAAGATCAAGGCGTGGGGTATCTCGACGACGGCACAATGGTCGTGATCGACCGTGCCAAGAGTCAAATTGGTCGCACAGTCCAGGCCGAGACTACCCGTGTCTTACAAACCGAAGCTGGCCGGATGGTATTTGCGCGTTTGCAAGGTGATCGACCCGATAAACCTGAGTATGTCCAGAAGCGATCGCAGTCGAAATATCGTCGCACTGGTGCGCCAAAACAGGTGAAACATACGCAAGAAGACAGGCTTGTCGATCTAGCAAATCAGTAGTCTAGGGCGAGCTGTTTACGGTATTTGTTACCGTCTTGGTGTTCATCGCGGTGTCGGTGACAGTGACAGACACTGAGACGGAGTTGCCACCATTATAGTCAAACGTGTAGATACCGCTACCAACTCCATCTTTTGTGCCTAAGTCACTGCCATTGGCGGTAACTTGGACGTTTTGTATGGGATGTGCAGTTTGTTCTAGGGTAATACTGATCTGCTTCAGTGACTTCGAATAGGTGATCGTTCCTATATTTGGTGCCTGCTCACCGCATTGATGGACATCATCGGTGCTGCTTGGATCATAGCCGTCAGGCGCAAAGTAGCTATCTTGTTTCGTAATCGGATCAGTAAATTTCTGAACGTCAAGCTCAATTTTGGCGGAGCTCGGCGTACAATCAGAGGCTTTTTTCTTTGAAACTTTATCAAATGTTATCTTGACGGTTGGGTTCGCAGCGCTTTTGTTGTACCATGACGGCCAGATGTCACTGCGACCATTGACGCTCATACGCTGGATACCATTGGGCTGCTTAAACCAATCGCTAGAGTTCCAGGTACCGTCTGGGCCAAATATCTTTGTATGTAACGGCCCCATAATCTTTGAAAATGTTGGTCCAATTGTGACAGAGGGTACGTTGGCGAGCGGACGAGTATCGTGATTACCGACCCATAGGCCGACGGCGACTTTGGTGCTGGCGCCAGTTAGCCAGAGGTCTTGACCGAGTTTGCCCGCATTGGTAGCACCAGTTTTGGCAAATGTTTTGACTCCTGGTGTGTTAAGACCAGCGACGCCGCGGCCATAACTCGCGACACGAGCCGAATCATCGCTCAAAATATCCGTAATCATGTAAGGTACTTGCGGGTCGATGACCTGCTTGCTGCTGTCTTGCCACTTTTTAATCACTTGGCCTTCAGAGTTTTTCACTTCGAGAATGGTTGCATAGGGTTTATAGACGCCCATGCGAGCAAAGGTTGTATAGGCATTGACGTGCTCGATTTGCTTGAGGCCGCAGCCACCAATCGCGGCCGACCAGCTGACTTGTTTGTCGACACCATTGGTGCAGTAGCTGATGTCGCCCATGTCATGAATGGTATTGAGGGTTTGGTCGCGTCCGGCGATGTACATGGCTTTAATAGCCGGTATGTTACGCGATTCGGCCAGGCCGTTGCGTATTGGTATGGCGCCTCGAAACTTGTTATCGAAGTTTTGGACCGATGTACCTTCGGCGGTTTTGTAGATTGATTGTGATAATGGTTCGTCAGACAAGATAGAACCCGGCCCGTAATTCACACCCTCACGTTGTTTAAAGAGCGCAGCATAGACAAATGGTTTGATGCTTGAACCTGGCTGCAGGAAAGCGGTTGTTGAGTTGACGTACCCGTAACCTGGGTAATTGTAGTCACGTGAACCGAGCAGGGCCAGCACTTGGCTTGTTTGCACATCTATGACTGTAGCGGCGGAGTTGTCAAACCCAGCGTAGCGCGGAATGTTGCTGTTGAACAGGTCAGTAATAGCGGTTTCGACAACTTGTTGCGCACGATAATCAAGTGTCGTCTTGACCGTCAATCCGCCTGCGCCCACGGTGGCCTGACCAAGTTCAGATTCAAGTTGTGACTTGACGAGCTGCACAAAATGCGGCGCTTTAATATCTTTGAACTGATCGGCTTCTGGCTGAACACTATCAATCACCTGGACTTTTTTGGCCTCTGCCGCTTCACTTGATTTTATATAGCCTTGATCAGCCATGTAGTCGAGAACAGTGTCTTTGCGGTCAAGCAGGTCTTTGCGAGCGTCGGGATCGGTGGAAGCAAAATATGGGTTAAAACGACCTGGTTGTTGTGGAATAGCTGCTAAGAAAGCCGCTTCTGCGAGCGTGAGGTCTTTAGCATCTTTGCCGAAGTAGGTTCGTGACGCTGACTGCACGCCGTTGCGACGACCGCCATACGAGGACTCGTTAAGATACATCGTAAGGATCTGGTCTTTGTTGTACGAGCGCTCTACTTCGATAGCCAGAATAGTTTCTTTGATTTTGCGCGGTACACCGCCAAAACTGCGATCACCGGCTTCATCGCGGAAAAATACCTGCTTGACAAGTTGTTGTGTCAATGTCGAGGCACCTTGAGTATTGCCACCGCGAAAGTTGTTAACAACAGCCCGCATAATGCCAGTGGCACTAAAACCGCCGTGTTTGTAAAAATCACGATCCTCTATGGCAATCGTCGCTTTTTTCATATAGTCCGCGATCTCTTCTGATTTAACGACAAGTTTATAGTCGCCCGAACCTTTGTCTTCCCAAAGTAAGACATTGTTGCGGTCGTAATAGCGCGTGACAGTGCTTTGCACTCGGTTGGCGAGTTCTTCCGGTTGAATCGCAGCAATTTCTTGACGGTAGTAGGCGAATAATCCCATAAATAGCAAGAGTATGAGACCAATGCCAGTTCCGGCGATCTTAAGGGCCATGAGGCCGCCTTCTTTGCTAAACCAATAGGCAAAAAATCGTTTCGGGTGCAAGCGATACATAACTCGTTTGACGGGATGCTTTGGCAATGTCGCTAAATATTCAGCCTTGCGGCGCATTCGCGCGTCTTTTTTGGCCTTGCGCTGGTTTGTCAGATTGGCATATACACTGAGTGCTTTGCTACTACGTTTGCCTTTTGCCACAGTTGTCCACTCCTTCACTATAAAGACTTATGCTCATTATAACGCACAAAATAGCAAAATGGGTGATGCAATATGCAAAATGTGAATAATCCAGGTGGCGCTGTGCCTTTACCCATGTTGCATGTTGCATACCCCATGTTGCATACTAGTGGTATGACACTTTCCGAAGAACTTCAGTGGCGAGGGCTCGTCAATCAGACGACATTCGCCGATATAGCCGAACTCAACGACACCAAGCGGACATTTTACCTCGGGGTCGATCCTAGTTCCGATAGTATGACGATCGGTAACTTAGCCGCGGTTATGCTGGTCAAACACCTCATACGGCATGGCTATAAACCGATTGTGCTGGTCGGCGGTGCGACAGGTATGATTGGCGACCCGAAAGACGACGCGGAGCGTGAGCTCAAAAGCCTCGACGAAATCGCCCATAACAAAGCCGGTATTGCCGCGCAGTATCGCCAGTTGCTCGAAGGTGAGGCCTTTGAAATGGTCGATAACTATGATTGGTTTAAAGACATCGGGTATTTACATTTTTTGCGTGATATCGGCAAGCATTTTTCTATGACGCAGCTACTTGATCGCGATTTTGTACAGACGCGAATTGGCGAGGGGAGCACAGGTATCAGCTATGCCGAATTTAGCTATTCGCTCATACAGGGCTATGATTATCTGTGGCTCTCCCGTGAAAAAAGCGCGACCATGCAGATTGGCGGCTCAGACCAGTGGGGCAACATGCTTTCTGGCACCCAGCTGATTCGCAAGCTCGACGGCGGTGATGCTCACGTGCTGACCATACCGCTTGTCGTGAACAAGACAACCGGCAAAAAATTTGGCAAGAGCGAAGACGGCGCTATCTGGCTTGATCCGCTCAAAACCAGTGTGTACAAGTTTTACCAATTCTGGCTCGGTGTCGACGACGCGGGGGTAGCCGACTACCTAAAAATCTACACCGCGATTATGCCGCGGGAATACGATCTGCTCATGGAAGAATTTCGTAGCAACCCCGCAGGCCGGGCGGCGCAAAAATACCTCGCCTACGAAGTCACCAAGCTCGTCCACGGTGTTGATCGTGCCGAAAACGCCCGCAATATCACCAGCACACTGTTTGGCGATACCCCGTTTGAGCAACTACTCAGCGAAGAACTCGACATGCTCGCGCTCGAGATACCGACCACTACTGCCAGCAATGTCACCGACGCGCTGCTTATGAGTGGACTCGAGACTAGCAAGGGTGAAATCCGCCGTCTTATCGACAGCGGCGCCATCTCGGTCAATGGCCACAAGATCACGTCCGCTGACACACCGCTACCTGTCCCTAGCCTGATCAAAAAAGGCAAAAATAACTTCCTACTCGTGAGATAACATGCGACTCACTACCTCGCTCAGCGAGATCAAAGGCGTCGGCGACAAGACCTGGGCGCAGTTGCAGGCGGCGGGGCTATACACGGTGGGTGACTTGATAGAATTTTTGCCACGGTCGTACGAAGACTACACGCAGGTCAGCCAGATCAGCCAACTTCGTCCGGGAAATGTCGTCGTCAGGGGTACTTTGAGCAATATTTCATCTCGGTATGTGCGGCGCGGCCTGCATGTCACGACAGCGGTACTGAGTGACGCGACGGACAAAGTGCCAGTGACATGGTTTAATCAGCCATACCGTGCGACGCATCTAAAAGGCGGCGGCGAATGGCTAGTGGCGGGTGAATTTACGTTCTCGCAGCGGCGCTATCAGATCATGAACCCAAGTGTCAGGAGCTCAGACGAGATTATTGAAGCTGGCGGGCAATCGATATTGCCGGTGTATCGACAAGTTGCGGGGCTCAAGACTGCGCAGCTGCGCAAGCTCATGGAAGAAATCAGACCCGTCATCACCATGCTGCCAGAGATATTGCCCGAAAAGCTGCTGGCGCATCTCAAACTTCTGCCGTACGCCGACGCCATGCTGGCGCTGCATTTTCCAGAAACGTCGGCTGACGTTGAGGCAGGGAAACAACGAATTGCACTGCAAGAACTGCTTGAGCTGCTCTACGCGGCCGAACTAAACCGTGCCGACAACGCCACGCTGGCGAGCTATGCCATACCGTTTGATTTGGCCACAGTGAAAAAATTTGTGAGCCAGCTACCATTTACACTCACGGGCAACCAACGACGTGCGGCGTGGGACATCATACAGAGCTTTGAGTCAGGCATGCCGATGAATCGATTACTACAAGGTGACGTGGGCTCAGGCAAGACGATTGTGGCGGGCATCGCGGCGCTGGTGGCGGCGCGAGCGGGGTACCAAACGGCCGTCATGGCCCCGACCGAACTGCTGGCGCGGCAGCATGCCGAGACGCTGGGTGGCCTGTTAGAACCGTTTGATGTGAATGTCAGGTTGCTGGTGGGAAGTCTGAAGAAAAAGCCCAAAGATGAGCTAAAATCCCAGGTGAAATCAGGCGCCGTGGCCGTGACGGTCGGCACACACGCGCTGCTGCAAGAATCGGTTGCGTTTCACCGGCTCGGTTTTGTGGCTATCGACGAGCAACACCGGTTTGGCGTGACGCAGCGGCAAAAATTATTGAGCAAAGGCGGTAAATTACCACATCTGCTTGCCATGACGGCTACACCGATTCCGCGTAGTTTGCAGTTGACGTTGTATGGCGATCTGGACGTGTCGCTACTCCGTGAAAAGCCAGCTGGACGCAAGCCAATCATCACCAAACTGCATTCGCCGGTATCATATAAGGCGCTGTTTGCTCAAGTGGACAAAGAGATCGAGGCTGGCCGACAGGTCTACGTCGTCTGCCCCTTGATACAAGATGGAAAGACCGAAAGAGCGCAAGAGCGAAAGACTGAAAGACCGAAAGACCGAATAGGTATGGCCGGTTATCCTCCGAACTCTGAACTCGCCAGTGTCACCGCTGAATACGAACGTCTTCGCAAAACCGCCTTCGCTCACCGTCGTATCGGCCTGCTGCACGGCAAAATGAAGGCCGAGGAAAAAGACGCCGTCATGCGGCAGTTTACCGCGCACGAACTCGATATTTTAGTGAGTACGACAGTAGTTGAAGTCGGGGTCGACGTGCCAAATGCAACCGTCATGGTCATAGAGGGTGCTGAGCGGTTTGGGCTCGCCCAGCTGCATCAGTTGCGTGGTCGGGTGGGGCGGAGTGATCATCAGAGTTACTGTTATCTGGTGCCGACCGAGGCAAAACAGACCACGTCGCTACGACTCAAAGAGTTGGTGCACAGCAACGACGGCTTTTACTTGGCTGAGCGTGATCTTGAACTACGCGGTCCAGGTGAAATCTATGGGCGAGCCCAACACGGTGAGCTTAACTTGCAAGTGGCGCGCATCACTGACACAAAATTGGTCGTGTTCGTCAAGCGTGCCATTGCCTGGGCGAGGGAAAACGGCGTTGATTTGCTACAATATGAAAGCATGAGAACGCGGGTCGAGAAATATCGGCGGCTGACAACATTAAATTAATTAGTAGATTTTAGAGATTAGATTTTGGATTTTGGAATAATCGCACAACCAAAGTTTAGAATTAACCCTTCTAAAATCTAAAATCCAATATCTAACTTCTACTAACCTATGTATTCCGGCACAACTATCCGTATCAAATCAGGGCGCGTTATGGGCGCGCATCAGAAAATTGACCGCGTGGCGCGGCGACAACTTGACAAGATGCTGCCAGCGCGACGGTATTTTCCGAGCATCGACGACATATTGCATTTTGAGGGCAAAAACGGCCCCGATGGCATAAAAACCAAGAGTCCGAGCGTCGATGAGCCGTGGCATTACATTGACCCGACCAACCATGACGACACTGGGCTGTACGAGCTAATCAACGACCACCTTGACAACCTCGTGACGGCGCTGGTCAACAACAACCGCGTGCGGGCGGCGTTTGAAGCAGCCTGGTTGTCACACGCTATAGTCGACGGCATGACACCAGCGCATCACTACCCCTTAAGTGACAAGATTGAGGAGTTGTGGGGCAAACCCAAAGAAGAACGCACCAGCATTCGCGAAAAAAACATCGTCCCAGGTGAAACACGTCGTGAACAGGTGTCAAAAAACTGGCAGTACTGGGGTGCCAAGGGCATATTTACCAATCATTACATGTTCGAGTGGGGCGTGGCGAGCACCATCACGCCGCTGAGATTTGGCGACGTCTACCCCGACGGCAACCTGGTGGTGCGCGGCAAACGCGAGGGCTTTGAGCCAGTTATGCGCGACATGGTGTGGCGAGTGTACGAACTGGACATGTTTAACGAATTTTATAAATCTGGTTGGAATCGTAACTTGGCACGCGTCACGCGGCAGCAGCTTATGCCTATGATTATTCGTACTGTCATGTTGGCCTGGTTGCTTGCCAGCGAGCGGGCAACTGAAAAACGGGCGACGCGGCGATGAGCCTCCGCATTATTGCGGGCACATTTGGCGGTCGCACTATCGCCACAAGCGATAGCTACAAAACACACCCTATGGGCGATCGTATACGGAGCTCGCTGTTCAATATACTCGGGGATATATCGGGCCTACGGGTGCTTGATGCGTTTGCTGGCTCGGGCAGTTTAGGATTTGAAGCACTCAGTCGCGGGACGGCTACGGTTGATTTTATTGAACGTGATCGTCAGGCGCAGCGGGTGATCGAGCAAAACATTGCACTGCTAGGAGTCAACGAGGCAGTGAAACTCTACAGATGTAGTGTGGCGCAATGGGACGAAAATCATGCGGAGCCACAAGGATTTGATCTCATTTTTGCTGACCCGCCCTACAATGATTTGCAGTTATCCACAGTTTTTCGGCTCAAAAACCATTTAAATCCTAAAGGGCTTATGATATTATCGTATCCAGGTAGGGAGTCAACGCCGACCGTTAATGGAGTTGTTGTGGTGGACAATCGTAGTTACGGAGACGCGGCGTTGGCCTTCTACCGCCTAGACGCATAGCGTCTTTTTTGTTTATGCTTGCATAGCAATACCCCTTGGCATAATCTATAGTGACATGGCAAATAATGAGCGTTTTACCGGTAATGGTGATTTATGCGAGTCGGCACATCGTATGGCGGTCTATGAGTTGGCGGATCGATTGCGTCGAGGCGATGAACACTTGCCACGTGAGCTTGTTGAACGTGCACTATGGGTGTTACTGACTGAGTCAGATATGCTTTTGACGATCACACCCGTAAACGGTGTGCTACCCGAAATACCTGGTTTACGTGATAGGCAAGACATCATTGGCGACTTGATGCATGAAGTAGGTGCGCTGCAAAGCGAGATAGGCCAACTCAGGTCACGCGTCGCTGAACTGACGGCTGCTCTTAATGCAGCCGATCTCACCAAAGCAATAGTACGAAGCATACTGCCTGATATAACAAATGCAGTGCAGGATGAGCTAGTAAGAGCCCTTAGAGCTACAGCAGGTACAACCGAGCCTGCTCAGAATTCGCCGTATTGAGGGTGTGAAGCTTGGCAAGATATTTTTGTTATATAAAAAACGCGCTATACTATTGGTATGACGACTGATGAAATAACTGATTTTAAACAGTTTATCGAAGCAACTATATATCAGCACACATCAAACTTGGCAACTAAGACCGATCTGGATGAATTTCGTAAAGATATAGATCAAAAGTTCGATGAAGTTCTCGATGCTGTCGGTGAGCGGCTCAATGATTCTGATGCGCGTCACGATACTTCAGACATTCGGATTGCTCGGCTTGAAAAGCAGATTGCTTGAGGTATAGGAATAGGTAGTAAAAGCGTATTTAAGGTATAATCAAACTACGCGGATGTGGTGAAATTGGTATACACGTATGCCTTAGGAGCATATGCCTTACGGCGTGCTGGTTCAAGTCCAGTCATCCGCACCAAGAATACTACCGACCCTTGTGGTCGGTAGTATTCTTGGTAATGCTGATAGTAATGATAGCCAGCACCCGATACGGCGTGGTGGTGAGAACTGCCAGTGGCAGTTCGGAAACGAATCTTCCGGCGAAAGCTGTGCTTTCGACCGTGAAGTTCGGGGGTCGCGGAACGTGACCAAGTCCAGTCATCCGCAACAAATATAACACCGACCCTTGTGGTCGGTATTATATTTGGTAAAGCTACGTCTTACTGTGAGTTGCGCGAAGGGATAAAACGTGGGCGATCACCATTGGGGTCAATAGGTCCGGTCGGGCTGTTTGGTGAAAAGTCGCCAGCCTCCCTTGCAGCTAGACGCGCCGTCTCGTCACCTTGAGGAGCGAGATATGATGCGTCTTCGGTATACCCAATATAGTCGATACCAAATGGCACGAGGTCATCAGGTCCTGTTGAGATTTGCTGGCCTGCGCTGACGCGTGCGTCAGGGCTGTCATCTTTGACGGTTATAGCTTGGCGCTGGTGGTAAATATTGCCGTCATTGCTGGGAGTGTGAGGTACTATGATATAGCCGTCATCCCCAGGTGTACGACGTACATATGCCCCTTCTGGCGTTGTGTAGGTATATTTTACGTATGCACCACTTCGGCTGTTCGGGTTGTGCGTGCTATTAGTAGGTCGTGTTGCCTGGACGCCGTGTTCTTGGGCGCGACGATAGATTGCAAAGATGGCGTCGATATTGGCATAATCAGCTTCTGGATCACCGCCAGTATTTGGCTTACGTATATATCGTTCGCCTGAGCCGACAGGAGCTAGCCCTGTAACAGAAGAGTCATATTCATATAAGCTGTGTAACGTTGCGATCACTCGGGCACGCGCGTCGAGGAGCGCCTTAGGATTGTCCTTGTATTGCTCAAGATACTCCCCGATAAGCTTATGATCAGCGTGACGTATGGGGGCGTCCGACGCAGATTGTAAGAGTTCACTAATCTCACATTGTGCTGCCCATGCTTCTGCCTGGCATGCGGACAACGAGGTACTATTAAACGCGGATTGCTGGCTCTCAAGACTCTCTGTTGAACTTATGTCAGATATAAACTTCTCAGATTTGATCAGGTTGATTCTGCCGATTGCTCCACTTGCCAGTGGTACTACACGGTCAAATGCCATGAATAGTTTTGCCCTATGTGCTTCATTTGTCTCTGGATCATATGAGGTTTCGGTTTGAGCCGCCCTATAGTACCGACTACTGACGTTAAACGGCGAGAATTCATGTTTCATTACGACTCCGGCGAGTTCACATCGGAAATTGAATTGCTCACGGAGCTTTGTTATGAGTACGTCCAACTCTGCATTGGTGGCATCTTCATCTTCGTCGCCTGTCTTATGATTTCGAACAGCTTCAAGTAGTGCGATATCACCAAACTTACCGTTGGCAACATTGGCATCTTTCCAGGCTGTATCAATTGCATCGGGCGAGAAGTAGAGGGGGGATTCATTCATATGCTTTAACTATAGCACAAAATAACATTTATGTCAACACTATTGTATTAGATCAAAAATTACTACCTTAGACAAAGCGTGTACAGACAGAGGGAATGCTTACTGTGCAATGATATAACGAGGCTTATGCTTGCCTGTCAGGCATCATCCTCTATAGTGGTAATCATGGCAGAACGAATCATATACCTGGTGCGCAATGCACATGCTGGTACGGAAAGTGACGGTCCGAGCGAAGCGTTTCGACCAGTGAGTGATCGGGGATATGGCGAGGCTACTTACCTCGGATTATGTTTGCCGCAAATAATTGGAGGACCACCCGACTATATACTACGTGAGTCGAGTCGTCGCTCACAGCTTTCCGCACAGCTTGTCGTTGGCAATGCTGGCTTTTTGAGGCCAATTGAAGAAGTCTCTTTGCTAGAACACTCAGGCAAGTCGATTGAACAGATCAATATAGACGTGTATCGGGCTATGCTATGGGGCGAGCTGCCAGAGGGTGAACGCGATCAAGTGGTGGTAATGTTTATGTCGAGACGGGCAATCTTGGCCGCGCTGCAAGAGATGCTCGTCAAAAAGATACGCGACGAACAAGCAGAGAGCTATGTGACAATCGATGTTCCTACAAACGAAGAAATTGACAGATCACCACCGCACGATCGTAGCATCATACCGACCATGACTATCACGAGAGTGCGACTTAGCGGAGACGCAGGGAGGGTCTCACTTGATTACTACGGGTATACCCCTGACGATGCACTTGCTTGGCGAGATCGAGATAATGCACTGATTGGACGCCGCTAATGGTGCGTGACCCACGTAATCTCCTCGATCATCTAAAGGATCGCACGCACGAGGATATCATAAACGAACTCGACCAAAATGGAGTGAGTCTAGAGATTGCTTGCGAAAATACCCTGAGAGATTTCAATATGGGTTCGATTGTCCGTACTGCCAATGGCTTTGGTGTGCGCAGGGTGCATATTGTCGGTCGGCGGCAATGGAACAAACGCGGTGCAATGGCGACGAACAAGTATGTGCATGTGTATCACCACCCGACTATCGAAGACTTCATGGTGGACATGCGCGCTCGAAACGTGCGGGTTTTTGCAATTGAAAATAATTGCCAGAGCGAGTCGTTGCAGCACACACCACTGCCCCAAAATGTCTGCCTAGTTTTCGGCCAGGAAGGCCCTGGTATCTCTGATGAGTTTCTTGCCGTTGCCGAAAAAGTGCTCCACATCGACCAGTACGGGAGCACGCGCAGTTTTAACGTCGGTCACGCTGCCGCCATCGCTATGTACGAATGGTCACGACAACACTCTCGAAAATAACATATTATATAACATTCTCATTTTTCGGAGTACGGCTCCGAAAAATGGCTTCGGAAAATGAGGGAGAAGATGAGGATGGCGGTTATCCTTGCAAAATGGGGTGAAAAATGCAACAATAACAGACAGTATGGCCGGTCTATCACCACAACCTTACAAAGGCTCGCGCGATTTTTACCCCGAAGATATGCGGGTGCGCAGCTATATTTTTGGTGTCTGGCGACGTGTCGTGGAGAGTTTTGGCTACGAAGCGTATGATGCGCCGCTGCTTGAGCCACTCGATATTTATGCAGCCAAAACTGGCCAGGAAATTGTGAACGAACAGACGTATCAGTTTACTGACCGCGGCGGCCGTAATGTGGCGATTCGCCCTGAGATGACACCGAGCGTCAGTCGTATGGTCGCTGCACGGCGCCAAGAGCTGGGCTATCCGGTGCGTTGGTATAACATTGCGCAGTTCATGCGCTACGAGCGCCCTCAGCGTGGTCGTGAACGTGAGTTTTGGCAGCTCAATGCCGATATATTTGGTGTTGACGACGTCAACGGCGATGCCGAGGTCATTGTCATGGCCGATCGTATCATGAAAGCATTTGGCGCCGACAAGAAGATGTATAGCATTCGTATCAACAATCGCCGCATGATAAACCTCATGATGAGCGAATACCTCGGGCTTGACGTCGTGCAGTCACAAATGATGATCAAGTTGTTTGATCGTAAAGATAAACTGCCGCGTGAAGAATTTGATTCTCAGGCGCGTGATATTTTTGGCGAGGATCACTTTGACGGCATGAACAAGATCAATAAGCTACTTGAAGCCACGACTATGGCCGGCCTGCCCAAAGAGCTACTCGACAGCGACGTGGTGCGCGATGTCCAGGGGTTGTTTACCTTGCTGCAAGAAGCGGGAGTAACGAACGCTGCGTTTGACATAAGCCTGATGCGTGGTTTTGACTACTATACCGGCATGGTGTTTGAGGTGTTCGATAACCACCCTGACAATAACCGCGCCATGTTTGGCGGTGGCCGCTATGACGGGCTCGTCGGGCTGTTTGGTGCTGAACCGGTGCCGACTGTCGGGTTTGCTCCTGGGCTTACTATGACGCAGCTGTTTCTTGAGGCGCACGAGCTATTGCCAAAGTTTGTCTCGACCACCGATGTGTACATGGTCGTGCTCGGCGACGTACATCGAGCTGCTCGTAAACTTGCTGATGACCTCCGTGAAGAGGGTGTGCGAGTGGCGGTTGACATGACCGGTCGCAAACTGGACAAACAGATTCGTACTGCGGTGAAACAACAGATTAACTACCTCTTGTTTGTCGGCGAAAAAGAAATCGAAGATGAGATCTACAAACTCAAAGATGTCGCTAGCGAAACTGAAGAAGAACTGTCGTTTGAGCGAGTTGTGAGTGCAGTGAAAGACCGTCGTCGCTCACAACGGCGCACCCAAAAACGCATACAAGACGAACTCGACATATAAAACATAAAAGGCTTGTGCTATAACCGAGTCGTGTGTCATGATAGTGAGCGTATGCTTATGAAAACACACCCAGAATTACGCGCCTCTCGCATTCACCAACTACCGTCATCACCTATCAGCCCCGAACCAGGGGCTGATTTTTTAGGGGCGGACAAACACGCTAACAAGGCGCTGGCTCGCTGTCTCGGCTCGGGTTGTCTGGCACGCATGATGGCAAGTGCAGAAAAGACTATAGTGACTGGTGAGCCGGCACGTCTCTGCGCAGGCATAGTGCTGGCTCGTCTCATGTCGGAATCAACGCCGCCAGCTGTACAACGAGCGTTCGGCCAATTAGTAGATCAATGTCCGGGAGGCCATGTGGCTGCAATTGCGCAGGTAGTCACCCCAGAGCGCTGGGCGCAGGATTATTCAGGTATAGACGTGGCGCTACGTCAGCCTGCTACAGATAATATGGATAATGAGCTTATGGTCGCGTGAACGCACCCATATCTGATACTATAGATACCTATGAAACATACCATCAAACGAACCGATACAACTGCTCATGTGACTGTCGTAGTTACGGAAGCCGAATTTACTACCGCTAAAGACCACGCCGTGAAACGCCTCGCGCGTGATATAAAAGCCCCTGGCTTTCGCAAGGGTAAAGTGCCGCATGCGGTCGCTGAAAAGCACCTCGACCCGACATTACTCGCCAACGAAGCAGTGGAATACGCTATAAACATTGCGCTCAATGACGTGATTGCTGTCGAAGACTTACGCGTGCTCGACCAGCCAAAGATTGACGTGACAAAACTTGTGCCCTATACCACGCTAGAGTTTCGTGCTGACGTAGAGATACTACCGACTATAACGCTCGGTAACTACAAAAAACTCAAAGCAAAAAAGCTTGCAGCCAAACTAGAAAAAGCCGAAGTAGAGGACGTGATTGAGCGTATGCGCAACGGTTTTGCCGAAAAAGTACCGGTTGAACGACCAACGCGTGATGGCGATGAAGTGGTAATGGATTTTGAAGGTAAAGACAAAGACGGTGCCGCTATCGAAGGCACGAAAGGTGAGGAATACCCCCTCGTACTTGGCAGCAAGACGTTTATTCCTGGTTTCGAAGAAAAGCTTGTCGGACATGCGGCTGGTGAGACCTTTGATATAGACGTGACGTTTCCTAAAGACTACCACGCCGACCATCTAAAAGGCGCAAAGGTCACCTTTATGATTACACTCAAAAAAGTAAATGAAGTGAAATTACCTGAGGTAGACGACGCATTTGCGAAGAAAGCTGGACCCTTTGACACAGTGAAAGCACTTCGTGCAGATATAGAAAGAGAACTCACCGCGCAGAAAGAGCGACAGGCGCTCGATCAGTACAAAGACGATCTGCTGGGCGAATTGGTCGGCAAGAGCACTGTGCCGCTCCCGGAAGTACTCATGACTGATCAGCTGCAAGCGCTGGAGCGTGACCTGATGCAAAATCTCATGTACCGCGGTCAGACCATAGAGCAATACACTGAGAGTCAAGGCTATGCTGACAAAGACGAGTTGATAGTGAAAGAACTACGCCCTATGGCACAGCGCCGCGTCCAGGCCGGACTGGTATTGGCAGAACTAAGCAAAGTCGAAAAAATCGAGATTAGCAAAGACGAACTTGAGGCGGAGCTTGCCAAGCGCAAAGAAGAAGCGCCAACTATGGCCGAGCAACTTGATGCACCTGAAGCACGCCGTGACCTGGCAAACCGCGTGATAACAGAAAAGACGATTAACCGATTGGTTGAACTGCAAGGCTAATGATGACGACTGAGGAGGGCATTATGAATAAAGAGTATCAGCGCCGCCGAGACAACATAGCTGCGCAATTTCGCGCGCAACAGGGACATGTAGTCCTCGATAAAGCCACGTCAAATTTGTTTCGTGCGCGAAAGCCAACCCAGGCCGCTCGGCTCGATGTTCGAAACCTCAACCATGTACTGTCGATCGATGAAAAAAAGCTCACGCTCGACGTCGAGGGTATGACCACGTATGACGATATAACAAAAGCGACCTTGGCGCATGGCCTGATGCCACCAGTCGTACCACAGCTCAAAACTATCACGATTGGCGGGGGCGTGTCCGGTTTGGCAATCGAATCATCGTCGTACCGCGAAGGGCTGACACACGAGACGATTTTGGAGATGGACATATTGACGGCCGACGGCACCGTCACGACCTGTTCGCCAACGCAAAACGCCGATCTGTTTTACGCCATTCCTAACTCCTATGGCACACTGGGCTATATCTTGCGGCTCACACTACCACTTAGGCCAGTAAAGCCGTATGTAGCACTTTGTCATGTTCGTTTTGACGACCATTCTTCGCATCAAAAAGCACTTGAAGCAGCGTGTTTATCGGGTGAGTATGCGGGTAAACCGTTTGATTTTATCGACGCCACGGTGTTTGATGAGCACGAGATGTATATTACCTTTGGTCAGTTGGTCGACACGGCACCCTATACCAGTGACTATACCTACGAACGTATGTATTTTCGTTCGATTCGTGAGCGCACGGAAGATTATCTGACGATCTATGACTACCTTTGGCGCTGGGACACGGACTGGTTTTGGTGTAGCAAAAATGTTGGTGCACAGCAGCCACTGCTACGGCGACTACTGGGGCGAAAGCGTCTTGGTTCGGCAACGTACCAAAAACTGATGCGTTTTGAGGCACGGCATGGCTGGCTCAGGCAAGCGCAAGAGCTGACGCATACGTATAAACCTGTTGAGGTTGTCATACAAGATGTGCAAGTGCCGGTGGAGCGAGTCGCGGAATTTATGGAATTTTTCCACCGTGAAATCGGCATTAAACCAGTCTGGATGTGTCCAACCCGTACGACAAACAACAAGGGTGCATGGCCGTGGCCTTTGTACCCCATGCAAGCCGACCAGCTGTATGTAAACGTTGGTTTTTGGGACGCCGTACCGACTCGTTATGGTGAAAACTCCGGTCACTATAATCGCCTGATCGAGAAGAAACTAATGGAGATCGACGGCAAAAAAGGTCTTTACTCCGATGCTTACTATAGTCGAGCTGAATTTGACCGGCTCTACAACGGCGACGCCTATCGTGCGTTAAAAAAGCAGTTTGATCCAAGTGGTCGCTTCAAAGACTTATACCAAAAGTGCGTTCAAAAACAGTAGGCTATTTGTACCAGTCTTCGCGGGTCAAAGGTAGGTCGTTTACGATGCCTTTGGTAAAGACAAATTGCGACAGGTCAATGTTGCCGTACTCAAAACTGGCTTCGGAGCACGCTAGCCAAAAGTCCCACATACGGTAAAATTGTTCGTCGAACATTTCGACGACTTCTTTGTGATGTCGGTTATACCGACGGCGCCATTCGCGGCAGGTCATGGCATAATGCATACGCAGACTTTCATAATCCGTCAGGTAGAACCCGTAGCGAGGCAGCTCTGCGACGACATTGCGGATAGATTGCAGGTAGCCACCAGGGAAAATGTATTTGTCGATCCAGGGATCGTTGTCAGTTTCGGTGTGCTGTGTAATGAAGTGAATAACCGACACGCAGCCTGGTTTCAGTAGCTGGTCAACTGCTCGGAAAAACACCGGCATGTTGCCGCGACCGACATGCTCCATCATGCCAATAGAAGCGACGCGATCAAATTGTTTGCCCTTCATGAAGGTAGGAAGATCTTGGTAGTTCATGAGCTTGAATGTCACAAGATGATCGACTTTTTCACGTTTGGCGCGTTCGCTGGCATGTTTGACTTGTTCTTCGCTGAGAGTGACGCCAATGCCGCTAACACCATATTGTTTAGCGGCGGTGATAAGGAGATCACCCCAGCCACACCCGAGGTCGGCCAGGCTCATACCTTTTTCGAGACGTAATTTTTTAAGAACATGGGCAATCTTTTGGGTTTGCGCCTGCTCGAGTGTGTCACGCGGGGTCCGGAAGTAGGCGCAGGTGTAAAGCATCGACTCGTCAAGCCAAAGCTTATAAAAATCATTGCCGATGTCGTAATGATGAGCGATGTAGCTCTTTTGGTGCTGTGCGCGGTTCTTACGCAAGTGGACACGACCAATGCCACTGAGACGATTATGAACGACAATCGGGTTTTCGCTTGAGATACGAATAACGCTGGTGAGTGGACCATCGACATCGATCAAACCCTCGGCGTATGATTCGCCGAAGCCGAGCGATGTATTGCGCAGCATGCGTCTGACCACTGATTTGTCGCGAAAGACTATAGTTGCATAGGGTTTTTCGGGGCCATAGTTTTTTGTCTCGCCGTCCCAATAGGTTATGGCGATACCTCCGTGCTTCATAGTACTGAGGGCTTTGTCGATGATGGTTTTTTCAAACATGCACGCAGTATACTATATGTCCCTCTGTAAAGTGAAGAGAAGTTATATAGGCGTACCGTAGATAACCTAGCACTCGACTTGCACGAGTGCTAATCTTTGATATAATCGGGGTATGAACAAGGTGAAAAATTATCTGGTACCGACTGTTATCGAAAAATCTCATGATGGTGAGCGAGCGTATGACATTTATAGTAAATTACTCAAGGAACGCATCATATTCTTAGGAGATGAGGTGAACGAAGCGACAGCAAACATTGTGGTAGCGCAGTTGCTGCACCTGGCCTATGAAGATCCACAAGCCGACATAAAACTGTATATCAATAGTCCTGGGGGCAGTATAAGCGATGGACTAGCGATTTATGACACTATGAATTTTATAGCTCCCGATGTCGCGACCTATGGTATAGGGCTACAAGCCAGTATGGGGGCATTTTTGCTGAGCAGTGGCGCCAAAGGCAAGCGCTATGTCTTGCCTCACGCACGAGTCATGATACATCAGCCGAGCAGTGGCACACAGGGCAAGGTGACTGATCAAGAAATTAGTTTACGCGAAGCAATTCGCCTCAAAGAGCTATTGGCTGAGATTACGGCCAAGAATACTGGTCAAAAATTGGCCAAGGTCAAAGCCGACATGGAACGCGACTATTGGATGGATGCCAAAGCTGCGGTAGCCTACGGTATAGCCGACAAAGTCGTTACTCGCAATATATAGAATTTGTGGTATAGTGTATTTGTCATATCAGTTCGAGCATGGAAGGCACGACAATGAGAGAAGACTCTGACCCTCCGACGATGCAAGGCGTCATCGCTCTCGCAGCCATCGGGCTGCTTGCCGGTGGGCCTGTTCTCGGCGGCCTAGTCGTGCGAGGACACGGCTGGCCGGGTCGGCTCACCGGAGTGGCGGCGGGATTGACGGTCGCCTTCGTCGGGGTGAGAGCCCTGGCGTGGCTGGACGACAGGTACGCCACGTCCTGAAGCGCTGATGGCAGAGTGGGCACCCGTAGCCGTAGCGCTATGGGTGCCCACACATCAAAGACTTGAGTTTCAGGCTCAAACATGTTGACAAGACATATATCGTTTGACTATACTTATAGCCAATGAAGGTTGAATAAGATCGGGCTACTATACACGCACGCCATTGGCGGGCGTTTTTGCGTGTCAGCCACGAAACTTAGAAAAACTTCGGCGCCATCAGGAGACAGAGCGAGCTGTCTCTCACTATCAACCACAACTAATCATATGCGAGGAGCCGTCAGCTTATGGCCAAAGCCACGACCAAACCAGCCGCAACCAAACGTGTCTTGTTCACACAAGAAGACACGGCGTTGCCGCTGCCTAACCTCATCGCCCACCAGATTAACTCTTGGAAAGAGTTTGTCGAAACGGGCCTGGGAGAAATATTCGCCGAGATCAACCCGATCAGCGATTACACCGAACAAAAATTGGAACTTCGGTTTAAAGAATATCATTTCGAAGACCCCAAGATTAGCGAAGCTGAGGCACGGTACGACAACATTAGCTACGAAGCGCCTCTTAAAGCAGTTGTTGAGCTAACGAACAAAGTTACGGGCGAAGTCAAAGAATCCGAGATTTACCTGGGAGATTACCCATGGATGACCGAGCGCGGCACCTTTGTGATTAACGGTGCGGAGCGTGTCGTTGTGAGCCAGCTTATCCGTAGCGCGGGTATATTTTTCACCGCGGAAAGCCACGCTGGCCGCAATTACTATGGGGCTAAACTTATCCCTGGCCGTGGTGCCTGGCTTGAATTTGAAACCGCAACCAATGGCGCAATGTACGTCAAGATAGACCGCCGTCGTAAACTGGCCGTGACCACACTGCTTCGTGCGCTTGGCTACACAACGAACTCGACGCTGCGTGACCTCTTTAAGGATGTTGATACTGGTGATGTCAAATACATCGAGTCAACGATTGAAAAAGACCCAAGCAAAGGTACCAATGAAGCGCTTATTGAGGTGTACCGAAAGCTGCGTCCAGGCGACCTCGCCACTGTTGACAACGCTCGCGGCATGATTGAGCGTATGTTCTTTGACTTCAAACGCTTTGATTTCTCGCGCGTCGGTCGTTATAAGATCAACCAACGACTCGGTATAGATGTGGCCAACACTGCCGAAAACCGCGTAATGCGTCTTGAGGACCTGGTTGCCATCATCAAAGAAATCATTCGGCTCAACAACTCGCAAGAAGCGCCCGATGATATCGATGCTCTCAGCAACCGTCGCGTCAAATTGGTTGGCGAACTCGTAGCCCGTCAGTTTCGCATAGGTATGCTGCGCATGGACCGCAACGCCAAAGACCGTATGAGTGTCAGCGATATTGAAAACGTCACGCCAGCACAGCTTATCAATGCTCGACCAGTGGTCGCGGCGGTGCGTGAGTTCTTTGCTAGTTCGCAACTCAGTCAGTTTATGGACCAAACAAACCCTATGAGTGAACTCAGTCACAAACGTCGTCTGAGCTCTATGGGCCCAGGTGGTCTGAGCCGTGAACGCGCCGGGCTTGAAGTGCGTGACGCACACCAGACTCACTATGGCCGCCTCTGTACAGTTGAGACACCTGAGGGTGCTAACATTGGTCTTGTACTTAACCTTGCAAGTTATGCTCGCATCAACGAATACGGCTTTATAGAAGCGCCGTACCGCAAAGTGGTAAACGGTAAAGTCACCGACGAAGTTGTCTACCTTGACGCTGCGGCCGAAGCCAAAGAAGTCATCGCTGAGGCTAGCACCGACCTCAAGGCTGATGGCACAATCCCAGAAGAGCGTGTGAGCGCTCGTGTCCGTCTGTCGCCAGGTGAAGTCGATGTCAGCGAAGTGACCTACATGGACGCGGCTCGTAAGCAGATTATCGGTGCGACTGCTGCACTCGTGCCATTTATCGAGAAAAACCGTATCGACCGTAGCTTGACTGGTTCGAACATGCAACGTCAGGCAGTGCCGCTTATCCGTACGCAAGCACCGATTGTCGGCACCGGCATAGAAGCCGATGTCGCTCGTAACACCTCACAGCTAATTGTGGCCGATGGTCCAGGTGACGTCGTGCGGGCCGATGCCGATGAAATACACGTCGCGTATGGGCCTAAAGATGTCCGCATTTACAAACCAGTTCACTTCGAGCAGAGCAACGACGACCGCTCCATAAACCAGCGTGTCATGGTGGCTCGTGGCGACAAAGTGAAAAAAGGCGATGTCTTGATAGAAGGCGCCAGTATTGCCGATAACGAACTCGCTCTTGGCCGTGACCTACTGGTTGCGTTTATGCCATGGAACGGTTACAACATGGACGACTCTATCATCTTGAGCCGCCGTATTGTCCAAGACGACGACTTGACGAGCATCAATATCCAAGACTTTATGGTCGAAGTGCGCGAGACCAAGCTTGGTCCTGAAATCGTGACGAGGGACATACCAAATGTCAGCGAAGAGTCGCTTCGTCACCTCGACGAAGACGGTATTGTCCGTGTGGGCGCTGAAGTTAAAGCTGGCGACGTGCTCGTCGGTAAGATTACGCCAAAAGGTGAGCAAGAGCTAAGTTCAGAAGAGCGATTGCTACGCGCTATCTTCGGTGAAAAAGCCAAAGACGTGCGTGACACCAGCCAGCGTATGAGCAATGGCAAACAAGGTAAAGTAGTGGGTGTCAAGATATTTACCCGCGAAAACGGTCACGAGCTTAAAGCTGGTGTCCTCATGCAGATCCAGATATATGTCGCACAACTGCGTAAGATTGCCGTTGGTGACAAACTCGCTGGACGTCACGGTAACAAAGGTGTTGTTGCACGTATTTTGCCGGTTGAAGACATGCCTTTTATGGAAGACGGTACCCCAGTTGATGTCATATTGAACCCGCTCGGTGTGCCAAGCCGTATGAACTTGGGCCAGTTGTTTGAAACGCACCTCGGTATGGCTGCGCGAGCCCTCGGCTACCGCGTGTCGACGCCACCATTTAACGGCGTACCCAACCACGTTATAGAAGAACAGCTCGAAAAAGCTGGTCTGCCACGTGACGGCAAGGTCCAGCTGTTTGACGGCCGGACTGGTGACGATTTCCATGAGAAAACAACCGTCGGTGTGATGTACATGATCAAACTGCACCACATGATTGCCGACAAGATCCATGCCCGCTCGATTGGGCCATACACCATGGTCACCCAGCAGCCACTCGGCGGTAAAGCCCAAAACGGTGGTCAGCGCTTCGGTGAGATGGAGGTCTGGGCACTCGAAGCATACGGTGCTGCTACGACGCTGCAAGAAATGCTCACGATCAAGTCTGATGATGTCTACGGTCGTGCCAAAGCTTATGAAAGCATCATCAAAAACGAACCAATTATGGGTCCCAAAATTCCAGAAAGCTTCAACGTGCTCGTCAAAGAACTTCAGGGTCTCGGCCTCCGTGTCGACCTGGTTGAAGATGAAGCAGTTGTCGATGCTGAAAACGTGTTGGTTGGTGACAACGTGGGCGCTGGTAGCGGAATTGTTCTCCCGGACGAACCAGTCGCTGACGATGAAGAAACTGTAGGCGATGAAGCCGATGAATTTGGCGATATTGAGCTCGACGAAGGTATGAGTATAGAAACCGCCGAAGAGTTTGAAGACGTCGTCGTCGACGCCGAGACGGAGGAGCACGTATGATAAAGCAACTAGCAACTAGCAATACGCAAAGAGGGTCAATCGCAGTCACTTCCCTCATTGCTAGCCCCTCATTGCCAAACCCTGCGATCGAAAGGAGCATTTAATATGGCTCGTCCCCTTATAAGTAACAATATCGCCGACTTTGACGCTGTGCGTCTGGCAGTCGCGAGCGCCGATGACATACTCAAATGGAGTTATGGCGAAGTTACCAAACCTGAAACTATCAACTATCGTACCCAAAAACCAGAACGTGACGGTCTGTTTTGTGAGCGTATCTTTGGCCCAGTCAAAGATATCAACCCGCACGATGCCAAGCTCAAAGGTGTCCGTAGCCGCGAAGCAGCGGTCGACAAAAACGGCGAACTTGTCACGCGTAGCGTGGTGCGTCGTGAACGCATGGGGCATATCAACCTGGCTGCTCCAGTGGCGCACATCTGGTTTATGCGCGGTGCGCCGAGCGCTATGGCGCTGCTGACTGGTATACCAGTACGCCAACTCGAGCGGGTGGCTTACTTTGCGAGTTATCTGATTTTGAGTGTTGAAGAAGACAAGCGTGACGCCATGTTGGCTGACCTTGAGTCAGAGCTAGAAGCTGGTCGTGCTGCCATAAAGATTCGCTATGAGAAAGACGCTGAAGCCGAAGGTGCCGATGTGAAGAAGCTCGCGACAGAGCAAACCAAAGAACTCGAAGAGCTCGAAGCTGACATTGAAGCTCGCCGTGCTCAACTAGGTGGTCTTGTCCGCGGTGCGTTGATCAACGAAAATGATTACCGTAACTTGTCTGAAGACTACGAATCACTGATAACGGTCGGTATGGGCGGTGAAGCCCTGGCTGCTATGCTGCGTTCAATTGACCTCAATGTCTTGATTCGTGAACTTACCGACGAAGCCGAAGGTGCCAAGGGCCAACGCAAAAAGAAAATCGTCAAGCGTCTCAAGGTGCTGGAAGGTATGCAGCGTGCTGGGATTAGCCCGGCAAGCATGTGTATCACAGTGCTGCCGGTTATTCCGCCAGATTTGCGTCCGATGGTGCAACTGACCGGTGGTCGCTTTGCTACTAGTGACCTCAACGACCTGTACCGCCGTGTTATCAACCGCAATAACCGTCTGAAAAAACTAATCGATCTAAATGCACCAGAGGTGATTCGCCGCAACGAAATGCGCATGCTGCAAGAGGCTGTCGATGCCCTGATTGACAACTCAGCTGCCCGTGGTGGTCGCGCCGTTAGTTCAACTGGTGGTCGCCGCCGCCTGAAGAGCCTCAGCGACATGCTCAAGGGTAAACAAGGTCGTTTCCGCCAAAACTTGCTCGGTAAACGTGTCGATTACTCAGGACGAAGCGTGATTGTGGCTGGTCCGGAGCTACGTATCAACCAATGCGGCCTGCCAAAACAGATGGCGATGGAACTATTTAAACCATTTGTGGTGAGCTGGCTATTGCAAAACGAGTACGCTCACAATATTCGCAGTGCAACCCGTTTGATCGAATCAGGTGAAACGGTCATCTGGGACGCACTCGACGAAGTCACTCGTGGTAAATACGTACTATTGAACCGTGCGCCATCGCTCCACCGCCTCAGTATCCAAGCATTTCAGCCGAAACTGATCGAGGGTAAAGCGATACAGTTGCATCCACTGGTCTGTACTGGATTCAACGCCGACTTCGACGGTGACCAGATGGCAGTTCACTTGCCGCTCAGCGATGAGGCTCAACGTGAAGCCCGTGAGCTTATGAGCGCCACGAACAACCTGCTCAAACCAGCCGATGGTTCGCCGATTTTGAACATTGCCCAGGACATCGTGCTTGGTTGCTACTACTTGACGTATCCGAAACCGTCAGCGCAGACCAAAGACGTTCGTAGTTATAGCTCGGTCGAAGAAGCGATCATGGCGCGTGACCGTGACGTGATTCGTTTGCAGACGCCGATTCGTGTCCGCGTGAAAGGTGAAATGCGCGAAACGTCACTTGGCCGTGTTTTCTTCAACGAGATCTTGCCAGCTGATTTTCCTTACGAAAACGGCGTTATGAACAAGAAGGCTCTCAAAAAAGTGTTGTCACGTATCTTCTTGAAGTACGGACAAGAGCAAACAGCCGAGACAGCCGACCACATAAAAGACCTCGCATTGCGCTACGCAACTGAAGGTGCTGTGTCAACTGGTATGAACGACTACTTCGACGTGCCAGAGATTGATGCCGAGATCATCCCAGCTGGTGACAAACGCACCGCACAGATTTCTGACCAGTACGAGCAAGGTCTCATTACCGACGAAGAGCGGTACAACCTGACAGTTGAAACCTGGCGCAACATCGACAAAGAGATCATCAAGGTCTTGAACGAAAAAATTGTCCACGAAGACACGTCTATTGCGGTCATGGTTGACTCGGGTGCTCGTGGTGATATTGGTAACGTCAAGATGGCTGCTGCCAACCTCGGTGTTGTCGTGGATGCGACCGGTAAAGAGATTGAGCTGCCGATTCGCTCAAGTTTCAAAGACGGTCTCTCGCCACTGGAAGCCTTCGTCTACACGCGGGGCACACGTAAAGGTCTCATTGATACAGCGCTCAAAACCGCTGACTCTGGGTACCTGACACGTCGTCTAGTTGACGTCAGCCAAGACATCTTCACAGTCGACGACGAGCGTGGTGATGACGACGGCTTTACGATTTATCGCAAGGAATCAGACATCACTGGTATCGACTTCGCCGATCGTCTGTATGGCCGCTATGCTGCCGAAGACATAAAGGGCCACGTTGAACGTGCCGATCTGATTACCCGCGAGATTGCCGACACTATCCAGGCTGATGACAAAGTTACATCTGTTAAGATCATGTCAGTTCTGACCACCAAAACACTCCGTGGTGTGCCGCAGCGTAGCTATGGTATCGACATGGCAACAGGTCGACTCGTCGACATAGCACAGCCGGTTGGTGTGATTGCCGCACAGTCTGTCGGCGAGCCGGGTACTCAGTTGACGCTGCGTACCTTCCACGCTGGTGGTGCAGCAGGTGATGACATTACCCAGGGTCTACCGCGTGTCGACGAGTTGTTTGAAGCTCGTACACCGAAAGGTGAAGCGGTTATTAGCGAAATCCCTGGCGATGTCAAAGTCTGGGAAGACGGTGACAAATATATCGTGCAGATCACACCTACCAAGGGCCGCACCGAATCGGTCAAGGTGGCTGGTCAAATCGTCCGGGTCAGTTCTGGTACTGAGGTACTTGCTGGCGACGTGCTCGCGAGCAACGAAGACGAATCGATGCCGCTGGTCGCGCCATTTGACGGCACGGTCCAGGTTGGTGATGGCGAGATCATCATCACTAGTGGTGCGCAGGCTCCAGCTCGCTATGAGATTCCACATCAGCGTCAGTTGGCCGTGGCCGATGGCGACGTCGTGGAAGCAGGCGACAGGATAACCAACGGTTCGATCAACTTGCACCAACTCATGCGCCTCAAAGGTATCGAAGAAACGCAGCGCTACATGATCAATGAAGTGCTCCGCATCTACGCCGCCCAGGGTCAAAACATTGCCGACAAACATCTCGAGGTGATTGTGCGCCAAATGTTTAGCCGCGTGCAGATCGAAGAGCCAGGCGATAGCTTGTTTGTAACCGGTGACATACTCAGTAAAGCTGCTGTCGTCGAGGAAAACAAACGCCTGACTGACGAAGGCAAGACACCGGCGCAGTACACACAGCTGCTACTGGGCATCACCAAAGTGTCGATCTGGAGTGATAGCTTCCTGAGCGCCGCCAGTTTCCAGGACACTACGCGCGTGCTGATAAACGCCGCCGTGTCTGGTCGCGTCGATCACTTGTATGGCCTCAAAGAAAACGTCATCATCGGTCGCAAGATTCCGGTGGGTACTGGTGCAGTCCAGCCTATCATCGACGACGTCGAAGTGGAGCTAACAGAGAGTGAATCGCCACTCGAGGTGGAAACGGTCGAAGTGAGCGAACAGAAGGCCTAGGGTAATTGGCCCTCCTGTAATAAACTGCCCGCACCGTGCGGGTAGTTTT
>JBAQIV010000030.1:0-3407 GCA_049289035.1 Saccharimonadales bacterium (SeqCode)
GTAAGCGGGCGCAGATATGCGGCCGCCACACCCCGCCCAGAAAAACCCTTTGCATTTTTTGGATTTTCCCCGCCGAATTTCTTTTTGGAATTTAAAAAGGGTGTTTTCTGGTCGGGTCGCTTTTTGGCTAAAGCCGAAAGAGACGGAGCGGCTTTACTATGACAAGGTTTACAGATACCTTGGCACCTCTCGGAAAGAATAATTTGCAAAATTAACATTACATGTAGGTATATCGTTCCCCATATGCTACTATTTAGTATAAATATGACTACTCCTGAAGCCGTTATTTCTGATTCTGATGGAACACTCGTGGATACACTTCACCTTATTCGTCATGGGCAGTACGAGACGTTCAAAACGTACTTCATAGCTAACGGCGTTGATCTTGCAAACATCCCGGACTACGAGACATACGAGAAGTCGTTAAATCAGACTATTGGTGGAAGTGCTCGTGATACACTGGAGCGAACTGCACGACTTGTCTTTGACGACTGTCCCGAATACCTTGAGTACGCTGATTTCGATAAGCTACATGATTTACTTAATCCAATTCAAGATGAGATTGCTCCTGAATTTGTTAAGGCGTATGAGGGGTTATCTCGCTTGCTCAGTAGGCTAGGTGAATTAGGTATCAAACTTGCTATTTTCACTTCGGGCACCGCGCATCACATTGTGCGTAACATTGGCATATCATTGCCAGAGTTAGGGTTAGCCGATTTATACAAATCAACCGATATGACCGATACACAAAAACTGCGCCTATTCGAAGAGACTGTCAAAACATATTTTGCAATTCCTGATTTCACTGTAGTCACCTGCGAAGATGTTACAACTCATAAGCCCGACCCAGCAAGCCTTATCATAGCTATGAAGCGCTTGGGTGTAACACCTGAAAAATCTCTCGTGTTTGGTGATCATGCTGTTGATATGCAAGCAGGTATAAATGCTAGTGTTCCTATGCGAATCGGTGTAACACACGGCTTTAACGGAGACAAAGATCTTCTCAAGGCTGGTGCAACCGTTGTCGTGCACTCGCTTGATGAGTTAGCCGTTAAACTTGGCTAACTCGTTTACTTGACCAGCCCTGTATCAAGTGCAACCTGGTACGATTTCCAGAATTGAGAGTGAAGCGGTGACGGTAAATTGTCGCTTGTAAACCAAGCTAATTCATCTATCTTGTCGGGTTCGCCAATCTTAACTTGGTTGGGGTCAACCTCGACTGCGTGCATGATTGCAATCCAGTGTGTCGTGACGCCGTTATGCTCTCTGAAGGCATCGTAGACTGTTAGAAACTGTACATCGATCGGCTCCGTACAGAGCTCTTCTTGTATCTCTCGTTTTACTGCTTCGTCAATTGATTCACCGAATTCAATCGCCCCCCCACCTACATCCCTCCTACCATTCTCATCTCTTGCGCCTGCACCTCGTTTTTGAAGTAAGACGCGACCTTTGCCATCATGCACAACAAAACTTGCAGAAACTCCCACATGGTCTATGCCTCGTCGCAAATCTTTACTTTCGTTTGAATCAATCATTTCACATTCCTAACTACATATAAGTTTATCACGCTCTTAGCAAAAATAGCCCGACCAGAAAACACCCTTTTTAAATTCCAAAAAGAAATTCGGCGGGGAAAATCCAAAAAATGCAAAGGGTTTTTCTGGGCGGGGTGTGGCGGCCGCATATCTGCGCCCGCTTACATTACATTTCTTGCTCAAATTCGGTTCGAACATCGCGGTAGAGACGAGCCATAGAAATACCCGTATATCGCAAGGATATACGGGTGTTTCTATGGTTTGTGTGAGAGGGATTCGAACGGTCCGTCAGCTGACGGACCTGGCACCCTTGCCATTACATCAAAGACTTTTGCTGTAATGGTTGACGCGAAGCGACAGGGGGAATCTCTCATCCCCAACAAGATACATAATAAAGCAATCTTCGCACCTAGAATAAACGAGCTTGCTGAGGTTTTCGGTCGAGAAGAGTTATTTGCGTATCAAAGGTGGTTTTATAACCGAATATATCTGATAGCCAAAATCCGTAATATCGATCATTGTTTTTAAGTACTAAATACCGGCCGATGACACCTATGACATTGCCAGAAATCTGAGTATTTTCAAAAGCTTCAATCTGTTCATTTATGTACTTACCAAAGAAAAACATATCAAGGTTACTAACTATCTCTCCCTTATGCCCTAGTCCATAAAGGATAGAACGAAAAGAGTCAGTTTCTTGTTTTAGGTCGATGATATTCTGATACGCCGCCGCTTTTTGTTTTTTTGTCATACTGTTTTTTAGTCCTTGACCGATTAGCGCAGCTTCTAGTTTGTGCGCGGCGGTCGCGTTCGGACACGTTGAAACGATGGCATAAAGAAGAGCACCTTGTTCATATAGCCGTTCTTTTCCGCGTGAGTCCGACATGATGCCGGCCTTTGCGCTACCGCTTCCAAAATATGCAATGTATACGGTATGCGGCATATTATTGTAGGTAGTTTGTGTTTCAGATACTTGAGACGCATTATAGAATGCTGGATTAAAGTCGGTTTTCTTGCGGCATGAAAAACATGAGATGTGCGAATCTCCAATGCTTTTCAATCGCTCGCACGGGTAATTAGTGTGGGTCGAGATATCGTACCAGCCAGTGCAATATTTCGTTGATTTATCTACAGTAATCGATAAAGGCGCATCACGATATAGCTCATAAGTTACCAGTTTATCGTGATCGGCAATAATGAGGTATGGGCGGGTTGCTGGATTAGCTGGACGTGAGATAATTACTATACCAGTCGTGTTCATACTGCAGTACCGTCACCGCAAAATATGATGAATTTGCATTGTTCTTTAAGGCTGAAGCAAGAGGGCATAATAGATATTGTAACACCCTGAATGATACCTTTCCCGATAAGTACCTCAGTAGCATAATTTCTTATAAATCTTAATCTACGATATAATATACACTAACTAAATCCTTCTTGCGTGATTTCGTATGTGTCTCATACTCGTCGCTTTTAGCCACTAACGTAAGCGAAGGAGAATCTCATGATTTCATTTGTCTGGCCGCCTGGTGCGGCGATGCTGGCGGGTACTGGTGGATCGGAAACCTACACGGCTGGGCATGTTCGTGAACTGCTGCGACGTGGCATACGAGCCCAAGTTGTCACGCTCGGACACGGCACGCGCGATGGTCGACAGGACTTTAAAGATGTACCGTTTGTGGCGCTCCAGCACGAGCGCGAAATCAGTGAACTTGAGGGTATCGTGGTATTTGTGAACAAAGCCTACGACGTACCGACCAAGCATAAAGCAGTTATCATATTGCATTGTTCTATACCCAAAATTGCCGACCGAAAACTGTATCAACGACACGTGGCGAATAAGACCATGGTTGCTACGAGCGTATACAGTGC
>JBAQIV010000031.1:0-12197 GCA_049289035.1 Saccharimonadales bacterium (SeqCode)
ACTGTTGCCCAAGAAACGGCTGAGCTGGTTCCGGTTGGCCTGGGAAGAACTGCAACGGCTCCTTCGTATGCCGCTGCTCCCACCGATACCAGTACAGGGGCGTGGGGAAAAGTGAGTGTGGGTCAGATTGTCGATCATGACTATACAAATTGCAAATTTGCCCCCATACGAGCACAAGCGCTATACTAGAGAGTATCTAAAAAGGGGAGCATGCCAGAAGACACGACGACACCTGCCGAGACGGGACCAGCACCTGAGACGTTGCAGGCGCAGACTGCTGGCGTTGCCGATCCAACTGGCGCAAGTGGCCTTGCCGCCGTGAGAGCCAATCTCAAAAATCGCCGTGGTACCTACAAACCAAGTCACAAAGGAACGTTTATTGGTCTGGCGGTGGTGGCGGCTATTTTAGCGCTCAACGGTGGTGTTGTCTGGTACTTTTTGCGAGGCAACGCGCAAAACAATGCTGGCGTCAATCGTACCGAGGTGACACTCAGTACAGAAAGTCTCGAAAAACTCGGCGTTAGCCGTAACTCGGTCAGTGACCAGGGTACCATCCTAACGGTCGGTCCAGCTTCGACGTTTAACAACAAAGTTCGTCTCGAAAGCGACGTGACGATTGCCGGACAGCTCATCTTAAATAACGCTCTCAATGCCTCGAGTGCTAACCTCGCTAAGCTTCAGGCGGGCGAGACGGTCGTCAACCAGCTCAATGTCAACAACGACGCGTCGGTTTCGACCATGAATGTGCGTAAAGACCTCAATGTCGTCGCCTCGACGAACTTCCAAGGTCCTGTTACCATGAAACAATTGCTGACGGTTAGTAACAACGTCAATATCATCGGTAACCTTGCGGTCGGTGGTTCGCTCTCGGTTCGTTCATTCCAGGCGAGTAGTCTGGTGACTGACACGACACTCACGATCGGCGGCCATGTTATAACCCGCGGTGCAGCGCCAAGCGTCAGCCAGGGTCCGGCGGTTGGCCCGACAGGTAATGTGAGCATTAGTGGCAACGATGCTGCCGGTACTGTGGCGGCCAACGTCGGCGTCGGCGGTGCCTCAGGTATCATTGCCAACGTGACGTTCAAGTATGCTTACACCAACACGCCGCACATTGTTGTGACCACTGTCGGTCCTGGGCTTGGTACCGTCTACATCAACCGTACTTCCGAAGGCTTCAGTATCGGCGTCAACTCTGCCATGCCGCCGGGTGGCTACGCCTTCGACTATATCGTTATGCAATAAGGCCGCTATTGCTTATTAGGACACCCGCAAGGCTTCCTCATCGCGCTGTTCTTCCCCTTTTCATTTATATGAAAAGGATTATCCTTTTCATAAAATTTACATCTGTTAAAACACGGTATGAGAGCGTGCATTAATTACCCGTAAGCAACTTTTAGTAGAGCAAACTGAGCCAGATCGCGCACGCGACCATGACTGTGGCGGCAGTGAAGCGAATCCTATTGACGCGTGGTGGGTGTGGCTCAAGTAAGCGGCTATAGCGTCGTGATGCAAACCATACAAAATACATCGACAGCGGCAGCGATATAATGACTGAACTAATCGCCAGATTATGCCCGTAGGCTAGTATAGTCGACGTATTATAGACCAGTCCGATAACGCCCAGTAACACAAATGGCAGCAGTTTTTTAGGAGTAATCTTTTCGCGCCGGACCGATTTGTATAGCAGTGCTGGCAACAGCAGCAGAAGCGCCAGTGCGTCCTGCCAGAGCAGAGTGGTAGCAAAACCATTGACCGCGTACGACAGATGCACAAAATAACCTATGCCAGCGAGCGCCGTCATGACGACGACCGCGAGTACTAGGTAACGATTGCGAAACGCGCGAAATTTAAATACTTCATCGTAAGCAGCAAAGGGACTCGCGATCAATATGACGGTGATAAGCAGCCAGCCCAGGGGCGATATTGTCTCATGTAAAATATAGACGCCGATTAGCAGGGCAAATATTGTACGCAAGCTAAACAGCGGGGCAATGGTCGATAGGTCAACTTTGTAGAGGGTTATCGTATACAGTGCATAAAACACTGCCGAGCACACCGCGATACCTACGAGCGGCACCCAGTCGTGGGGCATGCCGCCGCCAGTGTACAGCGCAAAAGGAATCGTAAATGGCAGTAACCCCGCCAACCACAATATATTAAATAGCCACGGGTTCCTGATGAGTGATTTGGTCGAAGCTTTGAGCCCCAACGGTTCCAGCCCACTCGCAATCGATGCCAGCCACGCGTAAAAGATTTCCATAGTCGTAATTTACTATAGCACTCACTACCGAACGAGTGATAGAAGCCATTACTTCATGCATGATAAGGATAATCCTTTTCCGAGTGGTTGATGTGCCATATTCCATCTTCTACATGCCATATGCCACTCTATATATCCACAAACAGCATCACTGCGTTGTCCCGCACGGTGGCGATGCCGTTTTGAATGGTGAATTTAATGGGGTCTTTGTCAGGTTCACCGGTTTCTATGATGACTTCACACGGTATGAGCATAGAAAAAAAGTCGGCGTGGTCGGGGAGTATGTCAAACGGTCCCACGCGGTTGGCAGCGCTGACAGCATGGGCTGGGCCTTCGTAGTAGACAGTAAATGGCGCACGGGCGATAACGTTTAAGACAGGTGGCTTAGTCGGCATAGGCAGTGGCCTGTGGTATGGCGTTTACACTATAGAGTTGGAATGGGCGTATGGTAAAGCATGCACGGACGCGGCTACATTCTTGGCTCCTGACTCTTGGCTCCTGACTCGCGCGTGACATCACGATGCTTTCTCGCTCGTTTGCCCAGGGGGCTGTTTCGCCTCATCGGCCGGTTTTTCCTCTGTCGCTTTCACCTCAGATGACTCTGCTGGCGCAGACTTTGGTGCGGTTTCGGTTGACGGCTCGACTTTTGGACTGAGGATCTCTTCTATACCAGCCAATGTTTCTTCGAGGGTGAAGTATTCGCCTGGCTTACCAGAAAACTTTTCCGCCACAGCAAAATCTTGCGAGAAATATTGAATTAGTTTTTTGGCATTTTGGTAATCGGCGCGGTCAGCGGGCGACAGCTCATTTTCACCGACAATTGCAATGATGTTTTTTAGTGAATCATATTTTTGCATGACGGCTTGGACTTTTTCGGCCAGACGATAATGTCGCTCACCGACGATGCTCGGCGTCAGCAGCGAACTGGTTGTCTTGAGTAGATCCACAGCCGGGCGTATACCCGTCTCAGCAATACTACGGCTGAGCACCAACACGCTATCGAGTTGCTGACTGATAGCCTGCACGGCTGGGTCGCTTAGGTCATCGGCTGGTACGTAGATGGCCTGGACGCTCGTGATGGTGCCTTTTTCGGTACTGGTCAGCCGGTCTTGCAAGCGACGCAGGTCACTGAAAACCATTGGGCTATAGCCACCTTCACTTGGGATAAGCCCCAGGTTGGTGCTGAGCTCGGTCATGGCTTGCACATGCCGGTAGATGTTGTCGACGAAAAACAATATGTCTTTGCCTTCGTCGTCACGGAAATACTCTGCCGCTGTCGCCGCCGCTGGTCCCACCATGCTACGAATAGCCGGTGTGGCATCCATCTGGCCAAAGAACATGACGGTATTTTTCAGCACGTCAGTATCACGCAGCGTTTCATATAGTTCGTTACCCTCGCGAATACGCTCACCTACGCCGCAGTAGATCGATAGACTTTTGTTGCTGTCACCACGTGTGACGTTGTGGATCATCTCCATGGTGAGCACTGTTTTGCCGACACCAGCACCGCCAATAACGCCAATCTTGCGGCCTTTAACAAATGGCGTCAAGAAATCAATCACCTTAAGCCCCGTTTGCAGCAACTCGAGTTTTGAGGAGTCGCGATAGCTTTTGGTACCGCTTGGTACGGTAATGGGCCGACGGTTGGCACTGATGCCTTCAGCTTTGTCGAGCGGCTCGCCGAGTGCATTGAAAACGCGCCCCAACGTCGCTGCGCCAACTGGTACGCTGACTTTGCTATGGGTACGAAACATCTTTTGGCCGCAGCGGACGGCCGAGTCGTTGTTGAGGTTTAAGCAAACGGCTTTGTTGCCGCGAAAGAAATTGACCTCTATAAATACTTCTGGATGGCCGTCGACGAGTAGTAGTTCTTTGACCTCGGGTTTTTCACCGACTATCTGCACCTCGACTGTGAGGCCGCGCAACGTTGTGATGACGCCGACGTATTCGTTGGTGGTCGTTTGTGGCGTCATGACGATGCCCTCGCTTCGCGGCGTTTTTTCTTGTTACTCACCAGTACCTCGCGTAGTCGTCGGTCGGATTCGGCGCGTTTGGCGCGGTGGTACTCGAGTTTGTACTCACCGAGCAGCTCACCAGCACGGTCTTCGGCGACGGTCATGGCGTTAAAACGACTGGCGGCTTGGGCGAGGCCAGACTGCAATATGGTTTGCGACAGCGCTAGGCTCATCATGGTAATCTCCATCTGGTCAGCAATCTCGTCGAGCGACGGCTCAAAGATAGTTTCAAGATCGGTCATGACATCTTCTTCGGCGTCTTTACTCATGGTTTTCATGCGCGAGATGAGGTCGATCGAACGAACTTCTTGTTGGCCGAGCGACAAATATTCTTCGTAGTAGACGATGATGCGATCGTAGGGCAAGACAACCTCGATAACGGGGCTGACGTCGATATAGGTATCGGTTTCGGGTACTTGAAAGAACTTGATATAGGGTATACCGCGCTGGCTGAGCTGACTAGCGCCGTGGCTGCCGAGCACAATGATGTCAGTAGTGTCAGGGTCGTAGTCGGCTTGCATGGTCTCGATCATACGCATGTCGAGGTCACCTGAGAGACCGGCTTCAGCTGATATAAGGATCAGCGCCCGGCGACCGTTGCTGCCGCCAGCATCGCCGCGGGCTGTGATACGTTTGGCAGGGTCGACGCGGAGGCTCGTGTAGCGTTGCCATAGCAGTTCAAAAAACTGCTGGCTGATCTGGGCTTTGTTTTTCACTTTTGCTACCTGCGTACTAGCGAGCGACTCAAACACATTTGTGAGGTCTTTGAGCGTGCCGATACCAGTCATGTCTTTTTCAACGAGGTTAGCGCGTCTCATTTCTTGTCCTCTTTCTTATCCTTGACCTTCTCGTCCTTCGTAGATTTTTCCGTCTCAGATGGTGTTTCGCCCTCTGTCGGTTTCGCTTCATCGCCGGCGGTGGCCGTTGCTTCTTTGAGCGGTGTGGGGGCAAACTGGGCGAGTAACTCAGCCTCGATACGGTCATAGTCCTCGTCGGTTTTGGCTTCTTTGGCGCGTTCTGGGACGGCATTTTTGAGCCCGGCAACGTCGATGGGACGGTCATCGGTGCTCAGCATAATTGTTTCGAGCATAAGCTGCTGTTCGGGTAACGAAAAGAGTTGTTCGGGTGGCTGCTGGAGGGCGGCATACAGGTGCTTACCACGGGCCAAATCGAGGCGAGTTTCTTTGCTGAGCTGGCTCGAAAAGTGAGAAAATTCTTCAGCCTGGTGGTAGTGCGCGAGGGCTTTAAACAGTGCGGTCGACAGCTGTTTTTGGCGTTTGGTTTGGGCTTGACCACCGACACGCGAGACCGATAGACCGGCGTTGACCGCCGGACGGACGCCTTTGCGGAAATAGCCGAGGTCGAAGATAATCTGGCCATCGGTGATCGACATAATGTTGGTACTCAAATACGCTGTTATGTCGTCGTTGGGCGTCAGCACGACCGGCAGGCTCGTGAGGGTTTTGTCGTTGGTGAGGAGCTTGCCCGCTCGCTCCAGCAGACTTGAATGTGTGTAAAAGATATCACCAGGGTAGCTATCGCGGCCTGGGTCAACTTCTTGTAGCAGCGATAGTTGACGATAGGCTTCAGCGTGACTACTCAAGTCGTCATATATGATGATGACGTCTTGGCCGCCATACCAGAGATTTTCAGCCATGGCCGCCGCTGCATATGGTGCAAGATAACTCTGCGTCAGCGAGTCAAATATATTGGCAAGCACGACGATAGTGTGTTCCATAGCACCAGACTCATGCAGTTCGCGCAGTAGCCGTTCGATGTCGACTTTGCGTTTGCCGATGAGCACGTAGACCACGATGCGATTGGTGCCTTCTTGGTTGGCGCTCAGCTGAGACAGAAAGGTACTTTTACCTGATTTGCTATCGCCAAGTATTGCAATACGTTGGCCGAGTACGATCGGAAAGAAGCTGTCGACAGCCGTCACGCCACTGGCGAGTTGTTCGTCAAGCATTTTGCGGTCCATAATGCCCGGAGCTGGGGTAAAAATACCGGACATTTGGCTGGCCGTGAGCGGACCTTTGTCGTCGACAGGTATGCCCATAGGGGTGAGTACTCGACCGACGAGCTCGGGCCCAACAGGTATGTTAAGCATATCGTATTCGACGACGGCTAGGCAGCCGAGCGCTAGGTTTTCAGAGTCAATGTTGTAGAGCAAGACGCGGTCGCCGTGTGCTTCACGTACCATACCGCGCTGACCGTCTTCAAAGAGAACTTGGGCGCCGATACGCACGCCCTCGAGACCTTTTACTTCGACGATAAAGCGATTGATTGCCACAACTTCGCCGGTTAGATTGTCGGCTTCGACAAGTTTTTGAAAAAGGGCGTTATCAAACACGAGACAGTATCTCCGGAAACGCGCTCATGTTATTCATAAGTTGGCGGCGAAACGACCAGTCATAAATACGGCTGCCGAGTCGTACCACCATGCCACCGATGATGGTCGAATTATAGCGGAAATTTATGAGCATGCCAGGGGCGAGGTTGGTGCGGGCCCAGGCAGTCAGGTCGGCGCGGAGTTTGGCCGGAGCGGGGGCTGCTAGCGTAATAGTCATGGTCGGTGCAGTTTTGTCGTAGTGCTCAAGTGTCGCGATAAGCGCTGAGAGGCTATCGCTGCTCAGTGGTTGCGACGCGGCCCAATCACGAATCACACTAGAGGCCAGAACTGAGAGCTGTGGCTGGGCCGATACTGAGGTGACGCCGCTACGTTGTTTGACAAATTCGTGTTCGTACCAGCGAGCATAGTCACGTATTTCAAATATCAAACCGCCGAGGTCTTGGGGCGAGGCGATAGCGTCTGGCAGGACAAAACTCATGACGCTACCTCTTGTTTGAGCTCGTCTTTGTGCTGCTCGAGCATGGTGGTGAGGTAGGCGCTCTGTGCGCCGAGGTCGATGTTTTTGCCAAGTGTTTCAGTCAGAAAACTGCCAATCGCGTCAGCCAGTTTCGTGTCGAGCTGCGTGGCCAGAAATTGTTTTTTGGCGGCCATTTCTTCTTGAAGCTTCGTCTCAAATTGGTTATACAGCTGGGTTTGTTTGGTTTGTGCTTGCTTGAGTTCGGCTTCAAGTAACGACTGAAATTCAGCCATCTTTGCGTGGTTGGCCTCAAGTTTGGCACTGAGTTCAGTCTGGCGATCGGTTAATTTTTGGTCGGCATCGGCTTGGTGTGCGGCTAACTGCGACTCAAGTTTTGTCTGATATTCGACCAATGCCCGGTCAAGCTCGGCCTGGCGTTTGATGAGGCTTGTTTTGAACTCAATGTGTTTGGCAGTCGTCTCGGTCAATGAATCTTTGAGCGTGGCTTCGTTTTGTTTGTGTAATGTGTCGAGGCTGGCGCGGTATTTTTCCATCTCTTCGTTTACTACGTATGTGACAAGTTTTTCGAGCAGTTTGTTGAGGTCGTCGTTGGTACGCGCTAAGTCTTGTTTGAGGGCAGTGGTCGAAGCATCCATAGCTGATTTGAAGTCGGTTTGGGCGGCCTGTATAATTTGTGCTTTGACTTCAGGCGGCAGCATAGTGTCAGTTTTGGGCTGATGCTTAGCGTGCTGGTGCGCACGGTATTGCTGGATAGCGAGCGTGACGACCACGCCGACTAAAAAGACGTTGATGAAGAAAAAGCCTTGCAAGAGAAAATCGTTCATAGCTTTGTCAGCACCAAGTAAATTGCTATAAGCGCGACCGAGAGAATAGCGAGGACGAGAGCAGACATCTGTATGAGGTCGCGGTACACGGCTGACTGGCTCATAGGGTTACGGCCGATTGAGATGATGCTACTTTTGATCATGGAGTAGATGATGCTCATGACGACGATAATCGTGACGAGAAAAATCGCGCCACTTATGAGTATCGGCACGGTACTCACTTGGCGGCCAGCCAGAGAGTTGGCAACATTTTGAATGGTTGGTGGTATAACCGACTTGTCTGGTTCTTTGAAAAAGTAGGAGACGTTGACGAGCGTGGGCACTTGGCCAAGTTGTACCGAATATTTTTTGCCGTCTTTGTCGGTGTAGTCAGTTTTGCCTTCGTTTGTGACCTTCATGTCGCCTTGTGCGATACCGATGATACGTACATTGGCGGTTGCTTTCATACCGACACCAGCAATTGGGCTAGCAGTTATGTGGTCGTCGTGCTTGATGACACCATTGATATCACTGACGATAACTGGCACAGTGCCACTGGTAGCGATCTGGACTTGTTTGTCTTTGGGATTGCTAAGGGTGAGGAGCGAGCCATCGTTGGTAATCGCGACACCGAGCAGATTGTCAGCATTGCTGCTGAGGCTGGCAATGACCTGATCGGTCGTGTCTTTTTTGAGGCTGACGATACTACCGACGGTTAGGGGTGTTTCGGTTGTATAGCTTTGTGAGACGGAGATGACGCCGTGGGCAGATGACACGAACAACAAGGCTATTGCGCACACAAGCATGGCAAAACTGCCACCAGCGATAGCATAGTGGCGGTATTCGCGCCTGTGGTTGCGTATAGATTTCATCATATAACGTTTGGTTATGTGGCTCACCCTCTTTTATCTATGTAGTAGTATAGCAAAAAGTGCTTATGATATGATATGAGATATATGAGGAATATCATGGCAATCGACTATCGCGACCATGAGGCAGGGTTTACGCTACTAGAGATCATTGTTGTAGTGATCATTGTCATCATACTGGCATCGATGATCGTTGTATTTGGCAGCAAGTGATAACCACCCTATCTTGCAATCGTTGCGCTATGGGGCGTATCTCCGGTATACTATGAGGTATATGACACAATCTTCATCTTCACGCATAGACAAAAAACAACCCAAAAAAGCCGATCATTATGACGATGACGACTACAACTACTTGTATTACTGGGATGGTCGCGACTACGAAAACGCATCAGAACGCATCGCGATTACGACGTTTCTTCGCGGTAAACACTTCCGCCACGCTGCCGATGTTGGGGGTGGATATGGTCGTCTTTGTGTGTTTTTGAAGCAATTTGCCGACAAGGTAACGTTGGCCGAACCAAGCCAACGCCAGCTCGATATCGGCAAGGATTTTTTGAAGGATCATCCAGAAATCGATCGAATGCGTACGCAGGCTGATGCACTTGATTTCGATGACAAATCACTCGACCTTATCACCATGATACGTGTCATGCACTACTTGCCCGACCCGCAACAAGAGTTTCGCGAGTTAGCCCGCGTACTCGCCGACGACGGCACGCTGATACTTGAAGTGGCTAACCATACTCACGCGCGTAACCGCCTGAAATACCTCATGAAAGGTCAAAAAATTCCAACCACTCCGGTCGACATCAGTACCAAGAAAAATCGCACCGCTGACGATGCACCATTTGTCAATCATCATCCAAAAACCGTCATCAAACAACTGGCCGATGCCGGGCTCAAGGTCGAAAAAGTTTTGTCAGTGTCGAATCTGCGAAGCCCTGGGCTCAAGAAATTGGTTCCGATGCCCATCATGCTGAGTGTCGAAAAGTTCCTACAGCGCCCGCTCGCCCGCGCCTACTTCGGCCCCAGCGTCTTTATGCTGGTGAAAAAAGCCAAGTAACGAGCTGCAAATTTAGCTATTCTCTAGAAAGCTACGGAGTTATTGCGTGATGTCATAGTTGGTATCGTATCGTATAACTTTCGTGGCGATGCCATCGTACACATCCTTATACTCGATACCATTTTTGGCGAGGACGAAAATCGGCAAACCCCAGGCGTATGCCATACCGGCTTCGATAACACGGCCGGCTGTGGGTATGTCGGACACGTCGATCAATAAACCGTCGCAGGCTCGTAACTCAACACGCGAGCGCTCCCATAACTCTGAGGGGTCATCAAAAAATTTGGTGTAGTGCTCGATATCACGTATAAAACAAAAATCCTCCATGCCGGCATTACGAACAGCCTCGCACAGCGCCTCGATCGTCTCGCGTTGCTCTGCCGCACCTTTAAACCTGGCAGTGATGTATATTTTCATGACGCATCTGCGATGTTATAATGCGTCGCCGAATAGACGTACTGCTCGACAAACAGTTGCTTAAACGGTTGCACCGAATTTTGTTCGTAAAATATTAGACATGCTTCTTTATACTCGGTTTCATCGACAGCACGGTATGAGATGGGAGCATAGCCATGGGCGAGCAGCACGCCGTTTGCAATCATGCGCGCTGTTCGTTTATTACCGTCTGCAAAAGGTTGTATATAGCTAAGACCAAGCACGAGCATCAACGCTTTCTCGTATGCAGTAGGAAGCTCGTCTACGTAAGTAAGCAGCTGCTCCAATGCTTCGCGCAACTGAAACGCATTGCCGATCGGTGTGTAGTCGGTGCCAGTAATGCCGACACTAGTTTGACGAAGACCACGCGGCACGCCGAGCTCGTGTATGACGAGTTTGTGTACCTCTTCAATCGCGTGGACGGTTGGCGCACGCCATACCTCTCGGTTGTCCCAGACAAAATCAAACGCTGCTTTTTGGTTGAGTATCATGCGCGTTTCGAACTCGGTATTTTTATCAGATTTTATGCCGTACAGCAGTAATTGTTCGGTATCAAGTAGCGAATACGTATTACCTTCGATGCGAGCAGATTTCCATGACATCTCAACAATGAAGCGCGATAACTCTTTGCGGATGACTGCATCATTGCGGGCGCCTTTGGCGATAAAGTCTTTTGTAGCAGCCTCAAGACGACTGCAGTCATTTTTACTTAGTACCGATTCGATTGGTGGCGAAAAAAGCTCGTAATTAAACATGCTATTATCACTACGCGTTGTTTGGTCCTGTTTCAGATAGGCTCTACTATCAAATCGCCGTAGGAGTAAGCCTCGTTTCGTCAAGCGGTATTCGACCGACCGCCCGCTACCGATGCGATCAAGTAAACCATCACCATACAGATCTGACACGATTCGTTTTACTGTGATAAGTGCAATGGCACCACCTAGTTTTTCGTGGATGCCTGATGACGATAGAGTTTCGTCGCGACGGAATAGCGCAAGTACTCGGTCATTGTTATTCGTATCATTCATATGTCATAATCGTATCATAGTGATACGATTATGACAATAAAAGGTAGCAGAGTTATCTTGCTAGATTGATAGGCTGATACGATGTGGGGCGTGGTATTTTTCTATACTATAAAAAGAATGATCCTTTTCATAGGGTTTATAAGATGAATTTAACCAATTTTGGGGCAATAGTTTGAGAGGCTAATTTGTTTGGATGCGCGTCGAATGGTAATAGCCGACGGTAGTCGCGGCGGAGCATGTTAGCGTGGCGGTTCGAGTCAGCAGCAAGCAGATCGAAAAAGTTAAATACGCGGGTGTTTGTGCCAAAATCTTCGAGTGAAAGCCACGTCGCAAGTTCGTGGGCACGGACGGCATTTTGGTTTGTCGTCAGTAGTGGTATGAGTGGTGGCGACGTCATGATGATGAGCTGTTTGTCGGGGCGTCGTGCAAAAAATGCCGCGATCGAACGATAATAGTTCTTGATGGTTTGTAGTTCTTCGGCACTTTTGATGTTCGAATTTGGATAGCATGATTTGATGATGATGACGTCGTGTGTCATGACAAAATCTTTGAGTGATGACGAGTAATTTTCTGAAAACAACTCGGCAAAATCACGTGGCGTTGTGTTACCGCTTGGCATTTCGTACTCAGTTGTGCGCGAGCCATTCGCATCACGCAGCACACTGGTATTTTGGTTGAAATCAGCAAATGAAATACCGTTATACTTCTGCAAAACTTTATAAACCTCACCATCATTTATAAGATTTTCGCCGACTGATCGATGCCTCCATTCCGTTTTGAATCAGGACACCCAATGCTAGACAATAAAAGCCATGAAGAAAGCATCAAAGCTAACGGATGTCGAACGGAGCGAGATCGACATCTTGCATAACAAAGGCTATTCTGCCCGT
>JBAQIV010000032.1:0-21367 GCA_049289035.1 Saccharimonadales bacterium (SeqCode)
ACTGTTGCCCAAGAAACGGCTGAGCTGGTTCCGGTTGGCCTGGGAAGAACTGCAACGGCTCCTTCGTATGCCGCTGCTCCCACCGATACCAGTACAGGGGCGTGGGGAAAAGTGAGTGTGGGTCAGACGTACGACTCAAGAAATGATTTATACTGATATCATTATGGATACGTATCACGGCGTTATCATCGTCGAATCGCTTGAAGACACGTCGGTGCTGGATGAGGTGAACATCATCTCGACCAAGATCGAGCAGGTGTCAGAAGCTACCAAGACGCCGTGGCTGAAAGTGTGGACGCTGCATACGGTGGAGATTCCGCCAGGTAAAATTGATGCGGTCGCGCACAACGTCAGCCAGAGCATCGATCGTGAGCACGCGCACGCCTGGTACGCTGATTTTCGCAACGACGAGACGCATTACATCATTTTTCGCGGCAAGATATTTGTTATCGACGTGCACAACCAATCGCAGTATGACGAGGTGAAATGCTACGGAATTACGATCGGCATACCCGACGCCCAGATGGCGTTTGTAGCGGCGTAACCAACAAACAGCCTCGCAGCATGTTTGTTAGTGTGTATGCTATGCTGCACGATAGGTAGATTGGTCATTGGCAAGGTGCGCACGTACCATGGCTACAAGTATGGCGGTCAAGATAATAACTGCAACATAGAGGCCGAGCGAATGAAGTGAAATCCACGCTGGGTGCTGGTATTCAAAGCGCCCGAAGAGACTAGCGAAGAAGCTTGCGGCAAACGCAGTCATGCCATAGAAACTGTAGGTTATTGCGTGTTTGAGGGTAAGTAATACCATGATCGATTCTCCTTTTAGCTGATTAAATTTTATGTGGGGCTAGGGCGCGATATATATAAAGGACGATGATCGAACCAAGCACCGCCACGACAAGGCTGTTGAAGTTAAAACCAGTTACGCCGCCATGGCCGAAGAGACTCAGTACAAAGCCGCCGACAAGTGCGCCAGCTATACCGACAATTATGTTACCCACTACACCTTGCTGTGCATCAGTTCGTGCGATGAGTGATGCTATCCAGCCAGCGATGCCGCCGAGTATTATCCATACGATTATGTCCATGATTCTCCCTTTCTTTTTGCCTTTTATGAGGCGTTTACTGTTCGTGTCTACATACGATCATAGGATGTTGTAGCTATGGGAGATATATCGTCGCCAACATTTTTTTTGTGATCTAGCTCACACAATTTGCACCAACAATCTGTTACGATAGGGTCAATGGATAAGTTAGCGGCCCGATTTCTAAAATACTACCAAGGAGATGAACTTCGTCGTATCACCGTACTGTTCGCGTTACTTGTCATGGCGGTTGGGACACTGCTGAGTTATGCCTTTGCCTCGACCATTGTGCAACAGACCCAGCGAGATTTTGTCGATCAGTCTGATCAGCGAGCTTCAACGCTTGCCGCGCATTTTACGACCCGTATGGATCGCTACCAGCAGCTGCTCTATACTGGCGCTGGCCTGTTTGATGTTGTAGGAGCTGTTTCGCCAGAGGCATGGCGTCAGTTTACTCAAAGCAGTCGGTTAGTCGAACAATACCCAGCCGTACTTGGCTTTGGCTACGCGGCCTATGACCATAACAACGCGTCTGGTACGGCAACGATTACCTATCTAGAACCAAACAATGCCATAAACCAAAAGGCGCTTGGCTATGACATGATGAGCGAGAGTGTCCGTCGGGCGGCGATTGAACGCGCGCGCGACCAAGCAGTGGTATCCATGTCTGCTCCTGTCACGCTCATTCAGGATACAGATAACCCGGCGAAAAAAGGCGTCCTATTATATTACCCGGTGTATGATACGTCTGCTGTGCATAGTACGGTTGAGCAGCGACGACAAATGATTCGTGGATTTGTCTATATTGTTATGAGGCCTGTCGACATACTCCAGACGGTTGATCGCACGACGATCGACCTCGACTCGCTTTCGTACGAGTTAAAAGATGGCGTCACGACGATGGCGAGCCAACAGGCGGCCATGATTCTCACCACCGACCAAAGCCTCGCAAAGTCGCGTGATATCGCATTGTACGGCCAGACCTGGCGGCTTGACACCACGACATACCAGCCTATATGGGAGCGCTACACAATGCCGGCGATTATACTACTGCTGGGTATCAGACTTAGTCTCGGAATATCGATAGGGCTATATAGGCTGTGGTTTCGATCGGTTGATCGACTGACATCGTCGCATCAGGAGCAACTTATGAAAACGCGTGATGAGCTATTGGCTTTGACGTCGCACCAGTTGCGAACTCCGGCTACGGGGGTAAAGCAATACCTTGGCATGCTGACCCAAGGATTTATTGGGACGCTCACGCCAGAGCAACAAGCAGTTGCACAAAAAGCCTACCTAGCGAATGAGCGCCAACTCGAGACAATCAACCAGATATTGCACGTCGCCAAAGCCGATGCTGGCCAGCTTAAGATCGAGAGTAGTGTGATTGATCTTAGTGCACTTGTTCGTGATGTGGCTGATGGCATGGCAAGCGATGCCGAAAAGAAATCGATACGGCTGCGAACTATGATTACAGACGGTGTGCGGGCAAAAGTTGATGAACGCTACATACGCATGGCGATCGAAAATCTCCTTAGCAACGCCATAAAATACTCATATGAAGCGGGCGAAGTACTCGTCCGGCTGCGTACCACACAGCGCTGGCTCTATATCGCGGTGAGCGATCATGGTGTTGGCGTCTCGGCCCAGGACTATGATAAATTATTTATAAAGTTTAGTCGCGTTGCCAATGTGCTGTCCATGAAAGAAGGCGGCACGGGACTAGGGCTGTATCTTTCACGGGAGATAGCACGTGCACATGGCGGGCGTATCGATGTACGATCTGATAAAAAACTAGGCACGGTATTTACCATGGCATTACCAGCCGCAATCCATAAACAACCACGCCATAAAGGAGAAACATATGAGCGCACCATCCAATACTAAAAGAATTTTACTCGTCGAAGACGACGCCGACCTGCACGAGGCATTCGGTATGGTGCTTGGTTCAGCCGGGTATATTGTCGACAGCGCTTACGACGGTAAGCAAGCGCTTGAGCTTGCTGGTGAGACGACCTATGACATGATACTGCTTGACCTGCTTATGCCGGTTATGGACGGCAAAACGTTTCTCAAGAAGTTTGACAACGCTCACAAGACGCCGATTATTGTCTTTAGTAACCTAGATGCCAAATCAGACATCGACGAAGCAATCGAACTAGGGGCGACGCGCTATATGCTCAAGGCCTGGGCCTCACCACGAGAATTGCTCAAACTTGTCACCGACACGCTCTAGGTCAGTCGTATGGTAGGTGTCTCTTCGTTCATGTAGGCATTTAATTTTGCGATGTTGATGAAATAATACTTTTCTTTGACAGTGAGTATGTCGTGTTTTTTGAGCCGTCCAAGCTCGATACTGACGGTCTCTCGGCTCAGGTTACTCAGTGAAGCCAGATCATGCTGGGTGAGTTTGATACCAATCTTTGTTCGACTGCCGATGATAAGTTTTTCACCAAAACGCACACTAAGGTAGCGAAGCGTATGGGCGAGTTTAAGACTGGCAGTTTGCTGAGTCAGCGCGCTAATATGTAGCAAGGCACCGACATAACGGGTGGCGAAACGATGGAGCTCACCAGCAGCATCGGCCTGTAGCTGGCTGACTAATTCTGCTGATGACGATGCCTCCAGTGTGCTGTCAATGACTGTTTCATAATAAAACAATGTCACGGGTGCAATATCGAACGCTGCAGTCAGCGGGAAATAGTCGTGTGGCCCAAAGAAAGCGACGGTTGATTCGGCGCCATTTTCGTTTATGACGTAGGCGCGCACCAGCCCATCGACGATGCGGTAGATGTGGCCAGCGGCCTCACCCTGGTAAAAAATAGTCTGTTTGGCACGGATGGTGCGTCTGGTTGGCATTGGCGCTAGTATAACAAGTCGGGCTCGTAGAGTAAAATAGAATATATGAAACGACAAGGCCGCTATACACGTAAGCCACGACGGGCTCGCACGCTGCATGCCCGCTTGCAGCAGCGCTGGCAATGGTTTTGGCGCCTGAGCCTGCGCGGCAAGTTGCTTGTCATTGCTGTGCCAGTTCTGCTTACACTGGTGATTATCCCGATCGTTACGTATGTCGTGCTGGCACGGGATATCGCTGATCCTGAACGACTCATGAACCGCAACAACACTGGGATTGAGCTGTTATCTACCAACGGTGATGTTCTCTATAGCACTGGCACGAGTGCGCCGCTCAAACGCGTACCACTATCAGACATATCAAGCTACGCGCGCGATGCACTTATTTCAAGTGAAGACAAAGATTTTTACCGCCACTCTGGGGTGTCACTCAAGGGCCTTGTAGCAGCGCTATATGCTAACTTTTCAAGCCGAGATGCTACGGCGTACGGCGGCTCGACTATTACCCAGCAACTTGTAAAAAATAAATTACTCACAAGCAACAAGACGTTTTTTAGGAAGTATCAGGAAGTTGCCATGGCGGTCGCAGTCGATCGTCAGTACAGCAAAGACGAGATACTTGAGATGTATATCAACTCGGTGTATTTTGGCGAGGGTGCTTTTGGGATCGACGAAGCAGCGCATCGATATTTCGGCGTGTCAGCTAAAGCGTTGTCGCTAGCGCAAGCGAGTATGCTTATTGGGCTGTTACCGGCACCAAGTGCGTATTCACCGATTTCTGGTGATGCGACGGCCGCCAAAAAACAACAAGAACGTGTGCTGCGGCGTCTGGTTGAAGACAAGAAAATATCTGAAACAGACAAGGCGGCGGCACTCGCGGTAACCCTACAATACAGCGCTGCACAAGAGAAAAAGCCGACAATTGCACCGCATTTTATAGAGATGACACTGGCTGAGCTTGAACAGCGCTACGGTGAAGAAGCGGTCAAACGTTCGGGGTATCGTGTCACGACGACGCTTGACGCGTCCTGGCAAAAAGAGGCTGAAAGTATTGTGTCGGCGCAAACTGCCATAAATTCTCGTGGCGGTGGCCGCAATGCGGCGCTTGTTGCGATCGATCCAAAAAATGGGGAGATTCGATCGCTTGTGGGTAGCGCCGACTATACTAACCAAACGTGGGGTAAATACAACATCGCAACCGCTAGTCGTCAGCCTGGTTCGACATTTAAACCAATTTATTTTGCGGAAGCACTCACCCAACGGCTGATCACTCCGTCGACCATACTCCGCGACGAAGCAACCGATTTTGGTGGCGGCTACAAACCGACTAATTTTGATTTTAAGTATCGTGGCGACATGACAGTTCGTAATGCACTGGCGCAGTCTATCAACATACCCGCCCTTAAGGTCATGCAAAAACTGGGGATTGATGCTTCGGTGGAGACCGCGCAGCGTATGGGGCTCACGACCATAAAAAAAGACAATAATTATGGCTTGAGTCTTGCCATCGGCTCAGCTGAAGTAACCCCGCTAGCCATAACAAATGCCTATGCGACATTGGCGGCCGGCGGTATGATGAATGACACGACCACGATCAGGTCCATCGAAGACAAATATGGCGACACGATCTATCGTCACGCTCCGCAGCCGCGACGCGTGCAGTCCGAGCAAGCCGCCTATCTCATAAGTAATATCTTGTCTGACAACACAGCACGCGCACCATCATTTGGCAGTAGTTTGACTATTTCAGGCCGAAGCGTCGCGGTCAAAACGGGCAGTACCAACGATAATCGTGATGCCTGGACGATTGGTTACACACCAAGTATTGCTGTGGGCGTGTGGGTCGGTAATAACGAAAATGAACCAATGACCGCGGGCGGTGCACCGATGGCTGGTCCGATCTGGCGCAAAAGTATGACAGCGTTTCTCGGTGACAGTACACATGAAGAATTTATTCGGCCGGGCGGCATTGTCGAGGTATCGGTTTGTCGTAATAATGGACTACGCGCCACAGGTAACGCAACGAACACATACAAAGAAGTCTTTTTAAGCGGTACGGTACCGACAGAAAGTTGCACGGGTGATGTACCAGCTGCAGACTCGACCACTCCGCAGACGGTTAGTCCATCGTCACAAGATAGTGATGGCGACGGTGTGATTGACAGTAATGATCTATGCCCCAATACACCAGCAGGCACGTCAGTTACGCCAGGGGGCTGTCCGGCGACTGTGCCAAAAGATAGTGATAGTGATGGGGTAGCCGACGACAAAGACACATGCCCCAATACACCGGCTGGTGCAAGTGTCGATGCAGTCGGGTGCCCCCTATCAGCAACTGATCTACCACCGCAGACGTAGTGCGTAAGACTATGAGCCTGGGTCTTAAGAAAAACCTCCTGCCTCGGAGCAGTTGGCCGTATCGGCCAGCCCCTGCTAAGGCGAAGGCTAATCAGTTAGCGAGCAGGGGCAGTTGCTCCGAGAAGGAGGTTCTTAAGACCCCGGATGCTATGAGATTCAGGCCTGGAGTGATTGCCACTTTTCGATAAGCCAAGTGGTTGAGCTGTCTTCGCCCTCGACGACAGGATTGTGAAGCTTACCTAGTACGCCACGGGCCAGTACCTTGCCGAGCTCAACACCCCATTGGTCAAATGAATCGATGTCCCAAATAACACCCTGCACAAATATCTTGTGCTCGTACAGTGCGATTAATTGTCCGAATGTGTGCGGTGTTAGTTGCGGCAGCAGGAGTGTGTTACTTGGTCGGTTGCCCTCGCAAATCTTGTGGGCGACCAGGTGTTCTGGTGTACCTTCGGCGCGCAGCTCGTCAGCAGTTTTGCCAAACGCGAGTGCGCTTGACTGAGCTAGCATATTAGCAATCAACTTCCGATGGTGCAGGCCAGTGCCATCAGGGTCGTTAAGCGGCCGTGCAAAACCAATAAAGTCACACGGAATGATATGCGTGCCCTGGTGGATGAGCTGGTAAAAAGCGTGCTGGCCATTGGTGCCGGGTTCTCCCCATATAATCGGGCCCGTAGCGTAGGAAACCCGCACACCAGCTTGCGTGACAGATTTGCCATTACTTTCCATAGAAGCCTGTTGAAAATAAGCTGGAAAACGATGCAGATATTGGTCATACGGCAGCAGCGCCTCCGACGATGTGCCGAGAAAATTAGTATTCCATAGACCAAGCAGCGCGAGCGTGACGGGCAGGTTTTGCTCGAGCGGCGCCGTTCGAAAATGCTCATCCATGGTATACATGCCTTGCAGCAGTTGGTGAAATTGATCAGGGCCGATGCTGAGCATAATACTGAGGCCAATGGCGCTACTAAGTGAATAGCGCCCACCAACCCAATCCCAAAACTCAAACATATTGTCAGCGTCGATACCAAATGCCGTGACGGCTGTAGTGTTCGTCGACACGGCGACAAAATGCTGGGCGACGACCGACTCATCTCCGGCAAAATCGAGCAGCCAATTTCTAGCGCTATGAGCATTGGTCATAGTCTCGTCAGTGGTAAAAGTTTTAGACGCAATGATAAAAAGCGTTTGGTCGGGCGGGCACTGCCGCAACGCCTCAACAAGATGTGTACCGTCTATGTTTGAGACAAACTGGATGCTGAGGTCGCGCCTGCTGTAGTAGTGCAGCGCTTCCGTGACCATCACTGGCCCCAGGTCCGAGCCGCCGATGCCGATGTTGATGACGTGAGTAATCGGTTTACCCGTATAACCACGCCAAGTGCCGTCGTAGATGCGATTCGTAAAACGAGTCATTTTCTCAAGAACACGCTTAACTTGCGGCATGACGTCGCTCCCATCAGCAATCAGGTGATGATCAGACTGATTACGCAGTGCGGTATGCAGCACTGCACGCCGCTCGGTCGTGTTGATCAGCTCGCCATGAAACATTGCGTCGCGTACCGCTTCGATTGATCGTTCGCGTGCTATATCATACAGCCGTCGCATGACCTCGTCGTCAACACGGTTTTTGGCATAGTTAAGATTGACATCGCCAGCCGTGAGATGATAGCGTGCACCGCGTGTTGGGTCAGCGGCAAATACATCGCGCAGATGCGTCGTGGCATGACGCTTGGCGTACGATTGCAATTCTTTCCAAGCGTCCAACTCTGTCAACGGGGCTCGTTTCATACTCCTTTACTATAGCATTATCGTTATGATATGACAGCGGGTAGGCGGTATACTTACATCATATATGCATCACCCTGACATACGCGCTATTGTACAGCGCTACCCAATAATTTCCGACCAGGTGAAAACTGATGAACTACAGGTGTTACTGGAAGCGCTCGTTGAATCACTCAACCGAGAGCCATCGGGTGCAGTTGTCGAGTTTGGCTGTTATATTGGTACGACGTCACTGTTTATTAGGCGGGTTATGGATGCACTTGGAGCGACAGGCGAATTTCACGTCTATGATTCGTTTGAGGGGCTGCCAGCAAAATCCGCGTCTGACCACAGCCCAGCGGGCGAGCAGTTTCGTCCAGGTGAACTTGCGGTGAGTAAGAAAACTTTTGTCGCACAGTTTAAAAAAGCTGGCCTGGGTTTGCCGCGTATACACAAGAGTTGGTTTGCCGACCTGACCGCGACTGACGTACCTGATGGCATTGGGTTTGCGTTTTTAGACGGTGATTATTATGAATCGATTCGCGATAGTTTGCGCCTCATTACACCCAAATTTCTCCCAGGCGCGACGATCATCGTCGATGATTACGCCAGCGAAGCCCTCCCTGGCACCGCCCGGGCTGTCCACGAATGGCGCGCGACCTGCCCACTACGCCACACGATGCAAGTGCAGCAAAGTTTATCAGTAATCAGACTTGTATAATTAGTTATACTTGTATAACATAGAAGTACATATGGGCTTTCATAAAAATCACATTGAACTTGTCGGCACGGTCACGCTGGGCCCTAAAGGCCAAGTTGTGATACCTGTCGAAGCACGTGAGCGTATGGGTGTCGCGCCGGGCGATAAACTGATTGCGCTCTACGTGCCCGACAACAACGCTATTGGTTTTGTCAGCGAGGAATCAATGCGCAGTGTGATTGAACGCATGGGCAGCCATGTTGAAGCTCTCAAAGGCAAACTAAACAAAGGGAACTAAATGTCATTGCAGCATATAACAAACCGTCAAAAGGCGATTGTCATGGCCGCCGTCATGAGCGCGATGTTTCTGGTCGCGCTCGACCAAACCATTATCGCCACGGCTCTCGGTAAAATCGTTGAGGAATTTAATAGTTTTAGCAGTCTGAGCTGGGTCATCACTGCCTACATGCTGACGACCACGGTGACAGTGCCGCTGGCGGGCAAGATGTCAGACATCTTTGGTCGTCGTAAAGTGCTGCTGACTGGTGTGACCGTGTTTGTGCTGGGTTCGCTGCTAAGTGGTGGTTCGATGAGCATCGAGCAGCTAATCGCGTCGCGGGCCTTACAGGGCATCGGTGGCGGTATCATTATGGCCAACGCCTTTACCATCATTGGCGACTTGTTTAGCCCGCGCGAACGCGGTAAATGGCAGGGGTTGATCGGCGCGGTGTTTGGCTTAAGTTCAGTGATTGGGCCGCTGCTGGGCGGGTTTTTGACCGACCCTCACGCTATACTTGGTCTGACGACGACGTGGCGCTGGACGTTTTGGATCAATGTACCGATCGGTCTGGCGAGTTTTCTTATCATTGCGCGTTATATGCCGCTCATCAAACACGATCACAAACCAAAGGTTGATTACCTGGGCGCGGCCTTTTTAACTGCAGCTCTCTCTGCACTTATTTTAGCAGTCGATAACACTGAGAAAATATTTGCATCACTTATTGACGACGGTATGAGTATCACGACGCTCAAAACACTTTTGTACGGGATTGCCATCGTTAGTGCTGGGTTATTTGTCTGGACAGAACGCCGAGCAGCTGAGCCGATCATACCGTTGACATTTTTCCGTAACCGCACCTTTAGTACGCTCATGGTAGTGTCGCTGTTATTTGGGGCAGCATTCCTGGGTGCAATTTTGTATCTGACGCAGTTTAACCAACAAGTTTTCGGCGCTGATGCAACACAGTCAGGCCTCATGTTGTTGCCGATGATCGTGGGTCTTAGTGGTACGGCTGCCACAGCTGGCCAGTTTGTGTCGCGTACTGGTAAATACAAGACGTTGGTGCTGATTGGCTTTGGTGTCGCGACTGTGGCAATATTTGCACTTTCGAGTTTGACCCCGAGTAGTCCATATTGGCAGGAAGCGATCATCATGTTTTTTGCAGGCGCGGGTCTGGGTGCGGGCATGCCGATACTTAACCTGGCGGTGCAAAATGAATTTACCCAAAAAGACCTGGGTGCAGCAACGGCAAGTGTCCAGCTGTTTCGGGGCTTGGGTTCGACGATTGGTACGGCCATACTTGGCACACTACTTGTAAGTGGTGTCACCACGCAACTCGGTGATCTGAGTAAAGACCCTTACATACAAACCCTTCGCCAACAACCACAAAGTGCACAGATGCTGAGTGCTATTACAACCGACACAGCACTCAATCTCAACACACATGATTTCAAGCAAAAAATAACCGACGGCGTGACATCGGCGACCACACAACTGCCAGCACCAGCTCGCGAAGCCGTGCAGCAGCAGTTTGCGAAGCAGCAAAGTCAGTATAACGACAAGGTGGTGCACGCCTTTAGCGATAGTTTGCGCACTGTATTTTACATCTCCTCGGGTCTTATGTTGCTCGCGACGATCGTGGCGACCGGCATAACCGAACGCCCACTACGCGGTAATCACGATGAAACACCAGGCATAGCGTAGGTAGTAGTATTTTTTACGCTATGCGTCCGGGTACAGCTGCACTATACTAAAACTATTAACAAATAAACCAGTCGATGTATGCGGAAGCGGGTGAAAATCCTGCACTGTGCCGCAACGGTAAGCCATACATGGCAAGTCCGATACGCATACAATCACCGACGGTATTCCCGAGCAGGAAACGATATATGAAGCAGCCTTCCTATACCCTTTCAGCCGGCGTGAGAGGGTATTTTTAGTGGCAACTATGACGGCAGAACAGCGAGCAGGGCGAGAACAACGGCGCAGTGCTGAGTTTGAAGTCATCAATGAACTGCACGAAATCGCAACCGATGTCACGGAGCGACTCGGCTACCCTATGAATCACCTCGTCGATTATGAAGTGGTCGACGGACAGGCCTGGTGCGTTACATCGATTGTTCCGCGGCCTATGGTTGAGATTACCGGGCAGGGCGTTGTCGATGGTCGAGCCAAATACACTGGTGATGCTGAGTTCCAAAACGTGCGTCTTACTCTCGAGCACGAAGAAGCCCTAGCATTTGACGCTATGATCCGCGGTGAAGTACCGGGCAACGTCATGACGGTTATATCGCCCATCCCAGATATCGTGGTGCGTCGTCCAGATGTTATAGACGGCTATCGGGCCGACCTGATGCGTAGTCTGGTCAGGCTGTATTACATCACCCCAGACGGTCGCGCTCGCTGCCGTATGTTTTCGATCGATCAGAGTGATCCTAGTGTGCTGATGGCAATCGCTCACGAACTACATATACCGATCGATACCTGGCAAGGCTCTGAGGACATGCTTGCACGGCGGGGAATTCACACTATGTCATCGGTGACCGATGACGATATTGAGATGCTTGCACAGCGCGCGACCGACCGAGTCGACCAGCTACTTCTGGAACGCAGTCGTACACTCTACTATGCGGGCTCAAAGTTTAGTAACGTGGAAGATGCACTGTCGATGGTCAAGCGCTACCCACAGCTACTCGAAGAGTGCCGGAAAAAACTACGCATAATTGACGCCTCAGGTTTGTCGAACAATGAAAAAAGATCCCAACGTGAACGCCAATTACAGCTCACAGTTGGGGCGATTCACGCCTCGATTGATGGGCATGAGGTACATTCATCGTCGGACGGTGTCGCAAGTAGCTATGTCGAAAACAATACCTATGACGCTGATTGTCCAACTGGTCCGTCCACACTCGAGACTGCCATGCTTGGTCAAGGCAAAGAAATTGCTATGACCTGTCCATTTTGCGGGCTGACGACTATGGGTGATCCGTGCGGTTTTCGTATTGTTTGTGGCAAATGTGACGCTGAAGTGCGCGGCGGTAAACTGTGGAGCAAAGGCATCGGTCGTACGGCAGCACTTGCTCGTCGTGCGACAACGGCGGTGAGTAACACTGGTCTTTCATCCGCAGATAAAAAGCTATCTAGCGATGTACAGCTTCAATCTGCACGAACACTGTATGGCAACGATGCTGCCATAAAAACGGCTATAGCCATTGGTGGAGTCGATACTGTCATTTTCAACAAAAAAACCAACGAAGTCTACGCTAAACTCTAAGAATTAAGTGCTTTTTTGCCAATGGTGATCAAATGTTTTTCGCGGTAGCTGTCAAATGATGCTGGGTTGAAACCATGCTGTTTTATGTAGCTGCCAATACGCTCCGAGCCCAGGAAATGCGGCAATATAACATAGCTTGCACCGTGGCGGTAGAGTTCGGCAGCTTCTTCGTAATTGTTGGCATGGCAGATAAATGTCGTACGTGGTTCGAAGCGGTTTATATAGCTAAGTAGTACTTTGTTTGACTCAAAAATGGTTATCATGCTGACGGCTAGTTTGGCGCGGCCGGCATTGATTTCTTCTAAAAATGCTTCATCAGTGGCATCACCATACGCGTGGCGAATACCTTGTTCTTCGAGGTGCTCGATGATGTCTGGGTCGTAGTCGACTACCAAATAGCGCTGATGCATGTCGCGAAACACACGCATAAATTCGTGGCCGCCTTTGTGATAGCCAAACAAAATTACCGGGTAAAGTGCTGACTTTTGTTTGCGCTCTTTGACTGTTCTACGCTCAAAGATTGAAAGATAGCGCTCGAAATAGCGGTACAACTGGTCGTCGTATTTCATGTAGTACGACGACAGGGCAATCGTAATAAGTGCCACGAGCGTAATGACTGACACGGCCCTGTCACTCACAAAACCGCTGGAGTGAGCCAGTATGACAAATATAATCGAAAACTCACTAATCTGCGATAGATGGATTGCCGTCTTAAAACTTGTCAGTTTTGTATAACGCTGCAACCCAACGACCATCATGACAAACAACGGTTTGCCTATGAGCACTACGAGCGACAATATGAGCGCCGGCACGATATTGCTTGCAATTGCCCCAAAGCTAAACGTCGTACCAAGTGATACGAAAAACAGCACGACGAAAAAGTCACGTAGCGGTTTGAGTTTGGCGGCCATTTCGGTTGCGTAGGGCAGTCCGGCAAGCGCTACACCAGCAAACAGCGCGCCGACTTCGTGGGAAAAGCCTGCCATGCTAAACAGGCTGGCAACAACCAGTCCCCAGGCAATTGCAAACAAAAACAACAGCTCTTGGGTTTTGGCAAATTGCCGTCCCATGTGAGGCATAATGTATTTGCCGACAACGAAAAGCAGTGTACCCACAGCGAGGCCTTTGAGGAGCAACATAGCTGCAGTATCAAGCGTGAAGCCGCCGGCCGCCATAGTTGTAACACCAACCAATGCAATAGTTGCTACCAGGTCTTCGACCAGCAATATACCGACCGCAATTTGACCATACAAGCGCGTTGCTTCACGTTTGTCAGACAAGGCCTTGAGGACGATAATGGTGCTACTAAATAGTAGTCCCACCCCGAGGACGATACCGGTTTGGTTGTCAAAACCAAGTAAAAGCGCCAATGCATGACCGGTTGAGCCGACCAACAGTATGACCGTAGCAGTGGTCAATACAGCAACTTTACCAAGACTTTTTATAACGCCCGCGTTCATGCCAAGCCCGATGATAAAGAGCAGCAGCGTAATACCAATTTTACTAAATGACTGGAAAGTATTTTCAGCGTCGGTACTTATGAGGTTACATACACTTGGCCCGACCACAATTCCCGTCACGATATAGCCGATAACGAGTGGTTGTCGCAAAAACTGCATGACAACGGCGATAATTGCGCCGATTGCCAGTACGATACTGAGCTGAGTAAAGACGGTATTATCCATGAGTACCTCCAAGTACATTCGTCAAAAACCAGCCAGCCAGTGTGCCAATGCTGATCATCACGATGCCTCCTACTACAATTTCCATGCCATCACGCAGCCAACGCCCATGCAGTAAAATACCGCGAATAGCGCCCGACACAAACAATATAGTGAGACAAATGACAATCATGGTGGTGATAGCTGTTTGCAAATGGTCGATAAAAAGTAGTGGCAATAGCGACAAGGCGCTGACAAACATATAGATCAAAAATTCTATGAGCGCGGGCATGAAATACGCGTGCATAGCACTACGTTTTTCACGTCCGTCCAGTTCATCATAATAGTGCTCGCTGCTATAGCGTATCGTGGCAGCGTTTACCGCATTGACCACGATGCCGACCCACGCAGTTACAATCAGAGCGTTGCGATGTACCATACTAAAACTTAATCCCGCGACTATACCAGCAAATATTGCGAAGCCACCTTCAAGCCCGTCGATAAAGCTCAGTAACGCTCCGTATCGATGAGTGCGATGACGCAATCTGAAGTGATGTTTTTTCATAGACGATTTTTGGTTATACTATTATGGTAATGATTACATATTACTACAAAAACGGACATTCGAGTACGGTTAGCGTGTCAGATACGTTTCAGTCTGGTAGTTGGGTCTATGTCGAATCACCGACCAAAGATGAACTTCGGCAATTAGTTACAAAGTTTAAACTTGATGAAAATCATGTCCGTGATGTCTGCGATGACGATGAGATACCACGGCTTGAACGTGATGACGACATCACCTACCTGTTTGCTCGTCATGCACATACCAGTAACGGAAAAGAGGTTGAGACACGGCCAATCTTATTTGTTATAGGGCCGAAATATTTTATGACGATTACTAATGTACCGTATATGCGGCTGGAACGCTTTACTTCGGGCGCTATTTCGTTTTCGACGACACATCCGATTGATCTACTGACGCGCATGATGGATCAGATCATAGACCAATATGAAGAGTATATCAGCGCTAGTTCAACACAGATCAAACGTATTCGCAACCGGCTGCAAACGCACGACGTAAACAACCAAGATTTTATCGATTTTGTCTTAATCGAAGACCAGCTCAATTCGTTTCTGAGTGCCATGCTGCCGACCAACGCTATCCTGAAGCGTTTATTACTTGGTCGTCACATCCCGTTGTCGCAAGACGACCAAGATGAGATCGAAGACGTGGTTTTAAACAACGATCAGCTGGTAGAAAGTTGTCGTAGCAACATAAAGAGCCTTATCAGCATTCGCGAGGCATATTCGACAATTGCTGGCAATAACCTGAACCGCACCATGAAGGTGCTAACCATCGCGACTATGTTGATCGCACTTCCTAACATGTTCTTTGGTATGTATGGCATGAATATAGCACTGCCATTTCAGCAAGAAGTTTGGGCCTATGTGTTTGTGATTGGTTTGACGCTCGTGGCAACAATTGCAGCAGTTGCGCTGGCGCGCTCACGTAAGATTTTTTAAGTGAGGCCTATCCACTTGACACCATACCGCTTCACATCGTACTATCAATTATGGTTATGCACGAATCACCGTGCAAGCAAAAATAAAAAGAGAGAAAAGTATGAGTATTCAGGTGGTCAAGATTCCATCGCGAGCGGTTCGTGTCGATGTCGCTATCGTACGTGCCGACTGGCAAAAATTTATTGTGCTGTAGTTGTCGTTGCAGCTGTCCGTGCAGGAGGGGTGCCGCCCGCTTTTTTGATGAGCTCGTCGAGTTTGTCGCGTAGAGCGTCACCATTTTCTTTCATGACATTGTTGACGGTGTCTTTGTCGAGCTTAGTGCCGTTAAGAAATATCGTTGGCGTTGAGTCGACACCGGCCTTTATACCCAGCGCACGGTCGGTGTTTACCTTGTTGGCAACTTTTTCACTGGCGAGATCACTTCGGAATTGGTCAAGGTTGAGACCGAGTTGTGCGGCGTAGCCCTCAAATGCTTTGTTACGCTCATCTGCTGTCATACCAGCCCATGTGTCGCGGGTTGAGTATAGTTCATTGTGCATTTCCCAGAATTTTCCTTGTAAACCAGCCGCTTCTGCGGTCGCCGCCGCAGCAAAGGCATGAGCGTGCCCGCTCGTGAGGGGGAAGTTTCGATAGACAAAACCGACAGAGTCTTTGTATTGGTCGCTGATGGCTTTGATTTGCGGGTAGGCTGCCGTACAACCCGGACATTGATAGTCAGCAAACTCATAGATCATGATGGTACTATCGGCCTTGCCGTAGACATGATCTTTGATCTCACTTGTCGTATCGACTTTAAACACGTCTCGTGACGAGACATCAATCTTGTTTTTACCTGGGAGTAGTACCAATCCAGCAACTATACCGACACAGATGACAGCAAAAATCAACCAACGGTTACGATCCATTATACGTGTACCTCCGATTTATATTGACCATTATACCCCATAAGGGGCTGAGCGAGTATACTATAGAGTATGACAGGGCAACCAATCTGGCTATGGTATGGAGCGCTCCTTGCTGCCATTATGCTACTTGTTGTCAATAGTATCGTGGTTGATCGTCGTCTTGCTTACACGCGTATGAGCGGCTTGCTGCGTCTTTGCGATAGTCTCTTACTTGGGATCATGATCACAGCTCTCATTATTTACTATGGCTGGGGAGTTGGTTTGCTTCTTGCGAGTGCACTTGGCGCTGCTCGGCTAGTAATTGGTAGATTATCTATGCTGCGCCGCGGAGTTCAGCGGCTGTATCGACGGTATGAAGCGAGCATTATGAGAGCGACTCGTGATTGGCACTGGCTTGAATGGTTTGGTCATCGTGAACGCGACGATGCACTGGCTATTAGCTCACAAACCGAGCTTCGCGATATCGTCACTCGTTCGCGTCTACTTTCAGCCCGTGAGCAGCGACAGTTCGACGCACTATTTGAAAAACCCAAAACTATTCGTGACGTCATGGTGTCAGCAGAACAGATAGTAACGATCGGTATTGACGAGCCAATCGGACCCCTGGTGCTCGACGAACTACACTCGTCGGGCTATCGGCAATTTCCAGTCATCGACGGTGATATCGACCACATCAGAGGCATTGTCTACCTCGACGATATCGTCGATCTTCGCTCCGCCAAATCTTCGGTGCAAGACGCTCTGGACCCACGACTCGAATATGCCACGCCAGATGAACCGGTCGCTCAGGTGCTTGCTCGCTGTCTCGACAGCCGCCGCATGGTCGTCATTGTGCGAGACACGTACAAAAAGACCATAGGCATGACTCTCCTACGTGATCTGATACAATAGGTAGCAATATGGAAAGAATTTTATCTCGTGACGTGGCGGCGCACGTCGGCAAACACATTGTCATCGCCGGTTGGCTCCACAAAAAGCGTTTGCTTGGGGGGCTCAACTTTATTGCACTACGTGATCGCAGCGGCGTAACCCAAAGTTTAGTCGATAACAAAGACGAACTTGAAAAACTGCGTGGTTTGCAAATTGGTACCGTGCTACAACTGGCCGGCACGGTTGTCGCCGACGAACGCGCACCCGGTGGTGCTGAGTTGCACGACGTCACCGTCACGGTCATCACGCCCGTCACCGACGAGCCGCCGATTGAGATCGACAAACCCATTAGCCATAAGCCCGAGCACCTCGACACATTGTTCGACTACCGCGTGCTCAATGTTCGTAACCCTGCCGAACAAAAAATATTCAAAATTCGTAACGCTCTGGTGCGTGAAATCCGCGAATACCTCTACCGGCATGATTTTACTGAGATCGATACGCCGAAGTTGCTCGGTGCCGCTACGGAAGGTGGCGCTGAAGTTTTCCAGCTTGATTATTTTGGCCAGCAAGCGACACTTGCACAAAGTCCGCAGTTTTATAAACAAATCATGGTCGGCGCATTTGAGCGAGTCTATGAAATCGGCCATGCCTACCGTGCCGAGCCAAGCGCGACCACTCGACATATGACAGAATTGACTATGCTTGATATCGAAATGGGTTTTGTCGAAAATCACGATGAAGTTATGGATTTTGTCGGGGACATGACGATGACAGTACTCAAAAACGTCTACGCCTCGTACGCGACCGAGCTAAAGAGCCTGGGCGCGCCTGAGCTAAAATTGCCGGAAGGTAAGGTGCCGCGGTTTACGGTTGCGCAGATTCATGAGATGTACAGCCAGGCCAACCAGACGGATACTACCTCTGAAAAAGACCTCATCCCAGACGAAGAGCGCTGGATTGCCGAGTATGCTCGTAAAGAATTGGGCAGCGATGTCGTATATGCTACCAACTTCCCTAGTGAAGCGGGGAAGTTCTATCACAAGTTTTATGACGACGGTACGGTTGCATGGGCTGACCTATTGTTTAGGGGCCTTGAAATTGCGACGGTGCCTCTGCGTGAAAACGATCATGACACTATGGTTGAACAAATGACGCGTGCAGGTCTAGACGTGACGGCCGACGGCTTCAAATACTATTTGCAGGCATTTAAATTTGGCCTACCTATGCATGGCGGCTGTGGTTTTGGCATTGACCGACTAGTTCAAAAAACCATCGGTCTTGGCAACGTCAAAGAAGCCACGCTCTTCCCGCGTGATATCAACCGTTTGATGCCGTAAATAACTATAGTCATATATACATAAGCGGCGTATACTGGTCGCTAAGTGGACACGCAATCATTGATTTCTCAGCTGCTTGATGCCTATCACGACGACGTGACGGCGCTTGGTCGTGATGTGAAAGCAGCGGTTATTGCTCGTCGCAAAGTCTCTAAAAAACCGAAAAATGATTACTCTGACAAGCCTGCTGTTGTAGAACTGCGCGATGTGTCAAAAACCTACAAACTTGGCAAAACCAAAGTTCAGGCGCTCGACACTGTGTCGTTGACTATTCATGAGGGCGAGATGGTAGCGCTGCTTGGCAAATCAGGTTCGGGCAAGAGTACGTTGCTACATATGATTGGTGGACTCGACAAACCGACCAGTGGCGATGTACTGGTCGACGGCGTAAACCTCCGTAAAATGCGCGACGAATAGCTGCTATACTAGGGACTATGAGTACACCGTTGACATTTGAATCATTGTCTCACGAATGGTCGCGCACCGATAGCGAAGGCCTGCAGCGCGTGGTGCGCACTGACAGCTTTGCAGTTGGGAGCGTGGTTGTTGCAAAAATCAGTTTGATAGCAGAAGACGTAGCGTATTATCCTGAAGTTCTGTTGCAGCGAGAACGAGTCATTATAACCATTGACGACAGCGACGAGGTCAAAGCGTTTGCATTGGCTGCACGGATCGACACATTGCTTGATGAGACTACCAGCTAAGGACACACACGACTTCCAGCAGCACGTCTGGGGGCACTATGATCGTCATGGCCGCGATATGCCGTGGCGTCGCAACACGTCGCTTTACCATGTGCTAGTTAGTGAGCTCATGTTGCAGCAGACGCAGGTTACGCGGGTGATTCCGAAATTTGAAGCATTTATGCAGCGGTTTCCTGACGTCCAGTCGCTAGCATCATCGTCGCTGGCCGATGTGATCGTAATGTGGCAAGGCCTCGGCTATAATCGTCGCGCCAAGTATCTGCACGAAGCGGCTCGCCGCATTGTTGAACGGGGCGAGCCAACGACACGCGAGGCGCTACTGGATTTACCTGGTGTCGGCATCAATACCGCAGGTGCGATCATGGCCTATACCTACAATCAACCAGGTGTATTTGTGGAGACAAACGTGCGCACAGTTTACATTCACCACTTCTTTGCAGACCAATCCTCTGTGAATGATCGCGATATCGCCACACTCGTCGAACAGACGCTTGATCGAGACAACCCTCGTGAGTGGTATTGGGCCATCATGGACTACGGATCGTACCTGAAACAAACCGATACTCGTCTGCATCAAAGCAGGCAGTATAAAAAGCAACCGCCGTTACGCGGAAGCTTGCGTGAAATGCGCGGCAGGATCGTTCGTCATATGAGTCAGTATTTGTCATGCGACCTTGCGTCGCTCCGTGATGAACTAGCCGATGAGCGATTTGACACAGCACTGGCAGGTTTAGTAGCCGACGGTCTCGTTACGCATCGGGCTGGCCAAATCAGTTTGACAGGTGCAGACAAGACTTCATAATAGAAGCATGAGATTACGCCTCGTTGCTTGTAGTGCTATATGTGTATCGCTTGTTGTTTCAAGCGTTTCTTCGGCGCTCAACCCTGACGCTATGACCGACCAAGAACGAGGCATGATAGTCAATGGCTGCCGCGGTGCGCAGGCCCAAATGCAGCGCGTCGAATATGTCGACCCGATCGCCAGGGTCAACCGTGGCAATGCCTATGCCAATATCGCCAAGCTCATGACAGCACTTGGTAGTCGGTCCGCCTATAATAGCTACAATGTCCCCGCGTTTATTGCTGCCACCAATACCATGCTGCCACTGCGCCAAGAATTTTCTAGTGCCTATACTGATTATGAGATAGCACTGCGCGAGCTCGTGACGTTTGACTGTGTCAATAAGCCAGTCGAATTTTATAAGCGCCTCGATGCTGTTCGTGCCAAACGGGCTCATGTCGCGGCGGTTATTGCGTCTATCGGTGACCAGCTCGACATATTTTCAAGAGGCTTACTCGATCTCCAAACCCAAATGAAAGCAAGGCCATGATGCGCCACACTTTTTGTACCGTTTCCGAAAAAATCAAGCGGCATCAGGTCGTGACAGGCATGGTAATGGCGATCGGCATCACGCTTTTTATGACATCGCTTAGCATGTATCTTTATGTTCGCAGTGGCGCGTCGGGGCTCGATCTTAGCCGGCCAGGATATAGCAGTGTACAAAATAAAGTGCAAAAAGAGCGCTCATACAACTTTGCGTCGACCGGCAAATTGAGCCAGCACGATTATGACGAATTTGTAAAATTATTTGACGAGCAGCGGGCTGCTATCAACGCGTCTGGTGCTTTTGATGCGCAGGCCTTGAGTGACGAAGCGTTGGGCTTTACCACTTCGATGACCAATCCCTGACCTATGAGTATCGATACCGCTGACTACGTGATTGTGCGCAAACGCAAAAAATACCGCTTTGCGCTGTTTGCCGATGCGTCAAATTGTTTTGAGTTGGCTGAGTGGCGCGATACCATGACGCAACATATCGCCGCCGCCCACCACGTGACTGTTGAAATAGGGGCGGGGACGGCGCTGTTTTTGGTTGAGCTGGCGCAGCGTTACCCCGAGCGAACGTTTGTTGCGCTTGATGTTAAGGCTGACCGTCTGCAAAAGGGTGCGCGGCTGGCGCTCGAGCTGGGACTGGCCAATATCTGGTTTGTGCGCGCCCGGGCCGATCAACTACTCGAGGTCGTACCAGAGCATAGCGT
>JBAQIV010000033.1:0-8951 GCA_049289035.1 Saccharimonadales bacterium (SeqCode)
CGCTGCGGTAGGTATGCTCACCTTCGGTAGTGGCGAGAATGGACGCTGGGGCTGCAATACCATCACCACTGTCATCAGTCACTGTCCACATAATTGTGACCTGGTGGTTGAGCCACGCAGATGGGTCATTCACGCCCTGGACAACGGCTGCCACAACAGGTTTGGTTGTGTCGGGTGCTTTGGTGATCAACCCATCACAGGCGTCATCGATACCATCGCGGTCAGCGTCGAGTCCAGCTGGGCTGACAAATTGGCAAGGGTCAGTGGTGTTTGGGAGGCCGTCGCCGTCGAGATCATCAATTGTTTTGTACACAACTATGGTTTGAAGGAATTTTATTTTTTTGTAGTTAAGATTTGTCCCTGTCATGACCAGCGTGTGATAACCCGGCTCAAGGTCGGATGGTATAACTAACTGCCCGTGGACAACGCCATTTGCGTCGACCCGCATCGTACCGAGCGATCGATACGTCGAATAGGCGGCAAATGTCACTTCTGAATTTGGCAGGAGCTTTGCCTCAACCGAATCATCGCTCGTAATGCCGTCAATCTGCGTCGTACTACCAGGCTGCAAGGCGGATTTTCCGTTTACAATCAAGAGTGGGCTGTCGACCAACTTGGCTTGCTTGGCGTAATCAACCTGAACAGTTTGATAATCAGTAAAGTATGTATCGATCGGGGGCGCAACCGATACAGGTTGAAAGGTGCAGATGATGGAATTGATCTGTGGGCACGGGTTATACGTCGTGATAGTACTATATCCCATACCTTCTGTAATCTTATCAGCAATCATTCGATGGCCAAGTGGATTTGGGTGATATGTTTCGTTACCAAACGTTACTATTGGTACACCCAAAGGGCTAACGGGATGATCATCGTTAGACACACCACCCGTGCCAATAGCAAAAGATGTCGCATTCATCGCTGATTCTGCACCATCTGGATTGCACAGCTCGTGGCCACTAAAACTACCGCTAATATCCAGATAGGTGACACCGGCTGCATCGGCAGCGTAGTGAATAATTTTATTGAGATAGTCTATAGTATGGCGCGCCAAATTACGCTCAGTGTCGTTGAGCCAGACATTTGAGGGACAAGAGAGGTTATTCGGACCAAAAACCTGTGGATACCCTACCGCATAAAACCGTGTCGTCGGCGACGCCAGGTGAAGCTGGCGATACATGTCAAGCAGTACGTAATATTTTTGCTGAATGACTTTTCCCAGTGAAGATCGTTCGTCCGCGGCATAGGCACACGTTCCTGGCTGCAAACATGACTCAATGATGTCGCCAAAACCGATGTCATTGCCGCCTATACCGATGGTAACCACACGAGGTTTATAGCGTGATATGAATTCGATTTGGGCCGCGCGACCTGGGGTGAAGTTAGTCAATGCAATATCTTGAACATTTTTTAGGTCAATATCTGAAATTATTCTATTGTTCAAATTACCTTGATTACCATCATATCTAAATGTTCCACTCCCTATCACATCACTAGCCTTTGCACCCGAACACGTCACACTCCGAAACCCATTCTGCGTTAGAGTCGCCGTGGCAGCCAGCAAATACGGGTATGACCTCGGGCTCACGTGACACTTTTCTATCTTATACGGGTAATTATCTATACCCGTCAGGAAACTTGGTACGCTTTCACCGTCACCGTCAGTTCCAGCGTTGTACCCTTTGCCGTCATATTCTCCTTCGCCCGAAGAATACGAGTCACCAAGCGCCAAGTAATCCAGCCCGTGATAATCCTTGCCTGCTGCCGTCACCACATAGCGATTTATCTGATTATTTTCTATCGCATCGACGGTTATGTTGGTTGCGTCACTATTAAACACAAACCGTTGCGCAGCCTGACCAGTTGTTAACCCTGGGAAAACATCTGCCTTGAAATTGCGCCTGCCGCAACCAGGAGACCTTGCAAGTGGCTGGCCAGCTACAGGCTGACATGTCGACAGGTCATACAAGAAATCAGAACGATCGACGACATTGCCGCCTGCAATCACCGCATAACGTCCATCATTTGAGATGCTCAGTTCATATGTCGGATCTTGTCCATAGCCATAGGCGTATAGTGAGCTCTCAAATGTAAGTAACTCCTTCGTTGTTGTATTGACTCGTACAAAGCCGTTACTCGCCTCAACCACCAGCCACTGGCCATTTTCCGACCAGCCCACACGCTGCATCCTGAGCGGCGTTGTCGTGCCTGGCTCTGTCAGCGACCACCGTGCAGCCAATGGGTCCAGCACATATTCGTCGTAGTATATACTCGATTGCAATTGCGCTGCCGCGTTCAGGTCTTCGTACATATACATATAGCGCGTGTAACCGCTGTTATATATACCGATGAGTCTCGATGAGTTGCCGACTGGGTAAAATGTATGTGTTGCTGTATTGCGCAGTTTAGCAACCATATCATTACCGTTTTTCTTAAGATAGTAGCCTTGTCGGGTCGCACCAAATAGCCCGTAGCCAGTTTTATACCAACACCCCTGTACGGGTGATGGTTGCTTAAATATCCAGCTCGGGATGTTATTCACATTTGGCATATACAGTAACTCATTTTGAACGCCCTGCTGGCAGAATTTATCACTAGTATCGCTAGCCATATTAGCTTGCAGAAGTGTCTTTGTTGGCTGACCAGTTCCAACCCATAGCGATATGTCATCTGCGGCTACATTTTTATTTGCGACCACAACACTCACCAAAAATATAAAAACTATACTCAAAACTGCTTTTGCTTTCACATCAAACTCCTCTTATAACTAAATGTGATTGTACTCCTGAAATTTTAAAAAATCGATACTTTTTCAGTGTTTTCTCAAAAAATACAGGAAAATGCTAGATTTATAGCGACAAAAGCCATATGCTAATACATATGAAGGTATCGAAAAAGGTCATAAAAACAAACAAGTTTGGAATCAAAAGAATTATCGTCGTCCTCGTAGGTGTATTTGTTATATACGCTGCCGGCTATACCATCATGCAGCAATTAGCATTGCGACAAGAAGCCGATGGCTTTGCCAAGTTAAAACAAGACTTCCTTGCACTCCAAACTGAGTTCAATAAGATAGATCCAGGCTGGGAGTATTCGGAAGGGTGTAGAGGAAAGGGTGGAGTGTACAATGATAACCAACCTTCTTCATGTAGTCTGGTGTTAGCCTCAAAAGCGGTCGCCGACTATCCTGCTATACAGAATAAATTTGATGATTACATCAAAATAATGAAAGGTGTGAGTGGCTTCCAGGCAATTGGCCTAAAGAATGAAGTGAGGCTTTCAATATCAGACCCCACAAATACTACCTCCCTGACGACACTTCATCTTACTAATCAAAGTTTTGATAGAACTGGCTGCGACCTAAAGGATTATGTTTTAAACGATAAATTATTAGGGGGCATAAAGCTAGAGTGTCATCACACAGCAACCGCATTTCATTACCCTAGGTATGACCGATAGAACGGCCTCAGCATCGAAGCACCCACCCCTAGAGCACGGCGCCTTTACTCATACTACGACGTGATTGCGCATAGGCTACGGCTGCGTAGGCTACACCACTCAGCACAACGGCACTCACAACGCCATCTTCCGCCGGGCCAGTGTTGGCGACACCTGCGGTGTGAGACGTACCGGTCGGCGCAGTCTGCGATTCTGGCGTGCGAGGTGCTGCAGATGATGAATTGGCCGTAGTAGATGGTTGGCTGGTCGATGTACTTGAGGTTTGCTGCGGATAGTCAGCCGACGGTTGCGAGACTGGTTGATTGGTGTTTGATGGTGTCGGCTGCTCGCTTGATTGTGTCGTTGAGGAGCCACTTTCATCTTGAGTAATTTTCGTTTCAGGTTCACCTGACTTGTTTTGCGAATTTGTTGCAATAGGCGCCGATGGTGATTTTTGCGCATTTTTCTTAACCCACCACACACCTGTTAACATGGCTCCAAACAGAACAAGCCCGACCAACAGGTAGACAATCACATTACCTCGTTCTGATTGCATATGCTCTCCACCACCCGTTAGTATTCTTTATACCATCATAGTATACAACGTTTATCACGCTGTTACAACCCTAGAATGAGATGCTACAATGGTGCCATGTTGATAGCAGTTGACACCGGAGGGACCAAAACGCTTGTTGCCGTGTTTGGCAAAAATAGTGTTTTACTACGAAGTGAAAAGTTCCCAACGCCACGCGATGTATCAGAATACATGGACCTACTCACCTCAACGATTATCACGTTGTCTCAAGAAAAGCCGATCGATGCCATCAGTGTGGCAGTACCTGGCATGGTCAAAGGCATGGTCGCCACCTGGTGCCCCAATCTCGGCTGGCACGATGAGCCTATCGGTAAACTGTTACAAAAACGCTTTGATTGCCCGATATTTCTCGAAAACGATGCTAATCTGGCCGGCCTTGCTGAGGTGCGAGCCCTATCGACTACACCTGAAGCGGCGCTGTATGTCACAGTGAGCACCGGTATCGGCACCGGTGTCATCGTTGACGGTAAACTACACCCTGCCTTCAACAACAGCGAGTCTGGCCATATGATACTCGAGTACGATGGCAAGATGCGCGAGTGGGAATCATTCGCCTCTGGTCGCGCTATCAAATCGACGTATAACTCCTATGCCCGCGATATTCATGACCGCCGCGTTTGGAACCAGATTGCCGACAAAATCAGCCGTGGTCTCGCCGCATTACTGCCGCTTTTCAATCCACAGGTAGTCATAGTGGGCGGAAGTATCGGTACGTATTTTGACCGGTATCATGTCGCGCTCGAAAAGCACCTGCGCCGTTATATGAATCCCCATCTCCGAGTTCCTGAGATTCGACAAGCTGCTCACCCCGAAGAAGCTGTCATATATGGATGTTACTATTATGCGCTCGACCAGCTTGCTGGCTAGATTGCGCAGTGATTACCCTGACGTCAGATTTCAAAAAGCTTCTGTTTCTCGCTGGTCACCGCGCGAACGCACGGTGTATTTTACTTCGACTCGGGGTGTCGGAGCCGTCACATTGCTGCACGAAGCTGGCCATGCAATCGCCAGCCATCAGGCATATCACCAAGACATTGATCTGTTACGATGTGAACGCGAAGCCTGGGCCATAGCTCAAGCTATGGCACCTCACTATGGTCTTACTATCACGGACCATATAATTAGCGAGAGTATGGCAACCTATCGCCAATGGCTTCACGACCGCTCACGCTGCCCATCATGCGGCCATGGGGCTCTACAACACGCCGGTACCCTCAAGTACTACTGTCTGCTGTGCAACTCAGCATGGCATGCCAACGACGCCCGCCAGTGCGGGCTGAGACGATACAGTACTCCGTAGCAGTTTATGACTCTTCCTAACAAAAACTGGTCGATGACGACCAGTTTTCTTAACTGTACTGTCGCTAGGCTGTTTCGCTTCGAGCTACTACACGTTTTATTCTTGAGAAGTGAACCAAGCTGTATGAAGATACTGCTTGGTGAGCCTCGCAGAGAAAAAATGTGTAGGAGCCAAAGAGGCCAGCGGGTCGCAAGCTCCGCTTGTGAGCAGGCTGGCCGGCGAAATAGTCTAGCGAGGGAGGACGATGTCCATTGCAGTGCCTTTTTTGGCTTTACCGCGACGAGAAATCATACCGCCCTTGCGACCAGCCACGCGAGCGAGCTCGCGGTTAGCGGCGAAACCACCGGTAGTGCCGATCTTGCCACCCTTTGCGCCTATGCGGGCGTAAAAGTCTTTACCGTGACGAGCTTTGTTGGTTGCAGCAGCCTTAAGACCGCCAGTTTTTGTACCTGCCATACGTTGTATACTCCATTGGACAATTGAAAAACAGCCCAAAATCTGGCTGTTCTACCCCTGTCCCATTACGTTATTATCTCACACACGATATGTGTATGTATATTACATTAGCACGATAACCTGATTATGTCAATACTTACGATAACCTTTTTTATGTAAAAACAATACTTGTGATTATGCATAGCGTGCTATATACTACTTTGTAGGCACCTTGAGGTGACACCAGACCTCACCTCCATGTCGTCCGACATGGTACAAAGTAAAACGACCGTCTCTGCGAGAGCGGTCGTTTTATGATTCTTAGACGACTATCGGCTAGAACAAAGCATTGATAAGCGCTATCAGCCCTATTATCAACCAAAATATATTGAGTATGACCGACTGCTCTACGCGATCAGCCGCCGATACAATAATAATGCCGATAGCACCGGTGATGTTTAATAGCAAGAACACAAGGCCATTGGCCGCTATAACAGAAAAGCTGGCTAAGCCATATGCGCTGATCAGCGCTAGCATACCGTACCAGCCGCACCATTCTGTATATTTTGATTTACGAATGCCAAACATAGACTTATTATAACAGGCTACTGGTTACGAGGCTGCCAAAAGCACAATTTGTAGCCGTCTGGGTCTTTTGTGATAAATTCGCGGTTACCCCAGTCCCAGTCGCGCGGCTGCGCGTGCGGCTGCAGGCCAGCATCGATCTGGCGCTGGTATTCGGCGTCGACATCATCGACACGGATGTAGATATACATACCCCGCCCCTTGTCGCCCGACAGGCTATCGCCATTAAATTCGTCTTCATCACGCATATTGACGATGACTATCTCAAAATCACCAAGTTTTACTTCGCTATAGCCGGGTGTCGAGGCCGTCACCTCAAAGCCCAGTTTTTTATAAAACTTCTCGCTGAGTTTGTTTTCTTGCGACCAGATGAGGATGTTGGTAAATTTCATGTCTTTATAGTTACAGAGATAGATAAGTAGTTTCAAGGTTTTATGCACAACATTAGTATTGTAATTTTACATTTTTTGTGCTATAATATTTATTATCCACGCACCACATTGTTCCGAAGGGAGGAATCATGCGCTGGACGTCTGCCACCGTGGCATTGATGACCCCAGACTAACTCTAGTCTGGCCAACTCAAACCCCATGGTAGCATGAGGCCATGCTGATCAGAAGCTGTGGGGTTCATCCCCCACCCAGCTTCGAAGGAGATCATCATGGCCAGCAACACCCCGTTCTCAGCATTCCAGGACCACTACCTGTCACTCGCCTACAGTTCGAGCCGACTGACTGTCGTTGAGTACGCCCGTCGTGGCGGCATCTACAGCCACTTCACCGGGCGACTCTACGGATCTCTCGGCTGGAACTACGTCGCAGATGCGGAGATGCTCGTCTTCCGACTGCACGTTGGTGAGGCACTCTGGAACGGCTTCCCCGCCCCGCACGAGCTGAGGGAGTTCACGCTCTCATCCGACGACCGAGGATACATCTCGTGCACGTCCTTCGAGACTGTCGGCGATGGTTCCATCGGCATCCTGCACGGCTTCCGCCGGGACGGCTGGCCGGTCGACATCATCGCCACTGGGCAAGTTCGCTGAGAACAGCCCGACCCCGTTCCGCGCAAGCGGTTCGGGGTCGGGATACCTCCTAAAATTTTGAGGTTTTCAAAGTTTTAGGAGGCATACGGTCTTACTTTTGCAATCCCCCGGAAGGAGGATGAAGACCCCATGTAGGGCTTTCAATTTTAAGAATTAATATAATAGCCCAGACTGTGTCAAATTATGTCTGATCGGACATAATTTGACACAACTTTTGTGCCATAGCATGAGCTGTGTCAGTTTCGTTATCTCACAGTAGCAGCTAGGTTAAAGCCTAGCTGGCGAAACATCCTTACTCAGATAAAGTTCTATTAGGCATCTTGTCCTGCAGTATAATATCTTTGCTTCACAAGCTCGCAAAGATGCAAAATTGCGGCGTCTCGGAAAAGAGAGCAAGCTCTCTTTTCACTCGTCTTCTTGTTTTATCTGCCGCTTCGCGGCGCTTTTACTGCTATGCGAAGTAATACGAAGTGGAATTATATAAAAAGAGACCTTTTCAGGTCTCTTTTTATATAATTCGGCACCGTGCTAGTTTCCCGCATAGCAGTATAATCGCCGCTGCTGGGCTTAACTGCTGTGTTCGGAATGAGAACAGGTGTTTCCCCAGCGCCATGGGCACCGAAAGCGCTTCACTGAGTGAAGCGCGGCGATTAGAAGGTGGCTACTGGAAGGTGGCTATTGTTTTTGCCATATTCCATCTGCCATATTCCATCTGCCACGCCTCAACGAGGCGGTTTCGTTGTCCATACGGTGCATGTTTTTTCTCTAAAAGTACAAAATGGATCAACTGAGGTAAGTATACAACTGATACTCACCGAATACTAGTCAAAACCTGTCTTGCTCTGTCTCGTTATGAGCGATACAAAGCTTGAAGCCATGAGCCAAGCCCTGATTTACTCATCAAGCTCTAATACCCGTAAGGGGAAAAGAGCAGCCCGACCAGCGAATTTACTTCGCTGCCGGCGCGATGAGAAAAACCGTAGGTTTGTCTCATAACTCATAAAAAGGCAATGGGACTATTAGTACGCTTCAGCTCCATGCATTGCTGCACTTCCACCTTGCGCCTATCAACCTGATCGTCTATCAGGGTCCTCGTAGGGAAATCTTATCTTGAGGTCAGTTTCGCGCTTAATATGCTTTCAGCGCTTATCTGGTCCGAACATAGCTACCGGGCAATGCAGCAGGTGGCCACAACCCGTACACCAGAGGTTCGTCCACGTGGGTCCTCTCGTACTACTCGCAGATCCTCTCAAATTTCCTAACGTCCACACCGGATATAAACCGAACTGTCTCACGACGTTCTGAACCCAGCTCGCGTACCATTTTAATCGGCGAACAGCCGAACCCTTGGAAGGTGCTCCCCCTCCAGGATATGATGAGCCGACATCGAGGTGCCAAACCGCGCCGTCTATGTGAACTATTGGGCGCGATAAGCCTGTTATCCCCAGGGTAACTTTTATCCGTTTGCGCTGTCGATCCCACATTCATGTACATAAATGTACGGACAGCGGATCACTTGCTCCGACTTTCGTCTCTGATCGGATTGTGGTCCTCAC
>JBAQIV010000034.1:0-8526 GCA_049289035.1 Saccharimonadales bacterium (SeqCode)
GCAGTACAAATCGCGGGAACACTTTGAACGAGACATATTTGTTTTCCTTGCTTATGAAAAAAGCATGACTCACGTCATGCTTTTAGGTTAGCAGGAATTTGGGAAGTGGGAAATGCGAAATGCGTGGACTACTAAGGCGATCCTGGAGTTGAGTGCATTTGTGATCTGCAGCGCAGCGTCTTGTTCGTCTGTTCCTAGGGTATAGAGAAGACTACAGGGCGCTCCTGTTTGGACCACTATTCTTGGATACCCAACCACATACACCTTAGCCGTAGTATTCCCATTCGTGAGCTGTGTCTGGATCTGACCAAATAGCGTTACTAGGTGCCCTAGCAACAATTGGTCAATCCGTTGCATCACGAGGTTGTACGACTCGGTGCCTTCAGCGCATCCACCCGTCCCTGGCGTGAGACAGTTCTCGACAAAGGTAGCGAATTCGACATTGTTTCCGCCGATCGTCACCGTCACAACATCGGTCGTGCTGGTGATGGCGCTGAGCTGGTTGCCTTCGCCGTTCCAGCCGCTCACCATCGTCTGCGTGGTTGCCCCAGAGCAGGCCCTGAAGCTTGTCAGATTGAGGTTGAGCGATGGATCGGCGTCGAGCAGCATGGCGTAGGCGCCAACTGATCGGTGACATTTGTCGGTGCTGGTGTCGGTCCCCGCCATGAACGGCGGCACACCTTCGCCTGAGCTAAACGAGTCGCCGAGGGCGACGTAATTGAGCTGGGCTGGCTGTGCAGCAATCCACGAGCTACGAGGGTAATCGTAGCCCAGGCCCGAGACCAAGACCTTGTAGACCTTGACTGGGTTGGTGGCCGAACAGGTATTGGCACAGATCGGTATGTACACAGCGCCTGGCTCCATGGCGAAGCGTTCGCCTTGGGTGTAGCGAAAAACTTCACCGGTTGCTGGCGTGTTGAGGCTGAGGGTGTCCCAGACTCGCTGCATCGTGCCGGTAGGCGACACAACATCGACAAAGCTGTGGCGCTCGCCGCTGCTGTTGATACCGCTACGCACGACGATGACAGTGCCGTTGGCGTCGACCTGTGGCCAGGCAACCCACACCTGTGAGTAGCCGGCCACACCGACAATACTGACGGTATACACGAGTGTGCCGTTTGCTGCATATCGCGTAAGGTAGTGGTCGTACCCCGGCTGGTGTGACATCACGAGGCCACCGTCTGGCATGGCGCGAACAATCCCTGGCTTGGGACACTCATTTGCCGTCGAGAAACCACCATCCGTGCCCGATGGGCTATGCGTCAGCACGCGGTGCACGCCCGTGCAGGTAATGCCAGTCTTCCTGACCGCAATGAGCGCTGTACCGTCAGCCGCAAATGTCGCGTCGTCGAAATACTCGCTACTCGTTAAGGGCAACGTAGCACTCGCTTGGTTACTCTGACCGTTGTAGTCGTAGTATTTCAGCGCGTTGCCGTCGAGCATGACAAGCCCGCCACTATACGCCGCGATGCGCGACCGCCAGTACATCACATTGCTGATGTCTTGGCTGAATGCAATCGGGGTAAACCGACTTGTACCATCGGCCGTGTTGATACCGATAAGCTTATCGGGTACCGAACAGGTAGACGACATGGCGGCGTACAGATTACCATCGTAGCCCAACATCAGCCACTTTGGCCGTCCATCGATCTGAGAGTTTGGACAGATTGCAAGCTGATAGTTCCAGCGCAACATGCCAAACTTGTAGGCGGCGATACGGTAGTTAGTGTAGCCATTGCTTGCTGCCTTTGTCTCGACCGTGTAGATTGTCGAGTCGTAGCCAGCAACTGTGGTGTCTTCGCAGCCCATTGGGCCCCAGACCGCAGCGCCAGAAGGCTTGGCTAGCGATGTCAACGTTGCGCCGCCTGCGTCGACAGTCATGATACGCTGTGTGCTATATGCCTGAGACAACGGCGGCATGCATTCTTCGAACGTCACCGAGCCGTCGGGGTGGCTACGCGCCTGGTGTGCGTAGATCGGCACCGAAAGCGAGGCTGCCGAAAAGGCGTGCGCGAGTTGCGGTGGTACCGCAAGACCAGCAACGACGAGGCCGAGTACTGCGGCGATAGTTCGCACATATCGCCATAGACGAGTTCTCACGTATACTCCTAATTATTGAGGTGCGCGCTCATTACGGATGCAACAAGCGATATTACTGAAAAGCACTTTTAGTATACCAACTACTACTCGATTGTGCGCACGCGGATGGTGTCGGTCACGCCTTTGATCCCAGGTTGGCGACCAGACACGAGCACGACGGTTGAGCCGCGGGCAAGGTACTCGGATTCGACAAGCTCTTTGGCGAGCACCAGACCGGCACGTTCGCCGTCGGGGCGCAAAAAGCTTTTGTTGGCATAGAGCATGGCAAGTTGTTGAGCAGTACGGGCATCACTCGTGACCGATATAATTGGCAATCCTGGACGGTGCGCGGCAATATGCTGCGCCGTGGCGCCAGTTTTGGTCTCGGCCACTATAGCATCGGCCTGCAGCTGGCGCGCCAGCGTGACAGCAGCTGCACTTATGGCTGCAGCGTGCGTGTCAAGGTGCTGCGGCTCGCCGAGCGGCCGAACTGGTATATGCGTCTGTGTGTACATGATGATGCGCTTCATGCTCTCGACTGTTTCGATTGGAAATTCGCCATTGGCTGTCTCATCACTCAGCATGACGCAGTCCGCACCGACAACCACCGCGTGGCTGACATCAGTCACCTCGGCACGAGTCGGCTCGGGATTGGTGACCATACTCATCATCATCTGGGTAGCCACGATACTGAGTGTCGCATGATTGTGGCATAGCTCAATGATACGGCGCTGCACCACGGGCACTATCTCGGCCCCAATTTCAACCGCCAGGTCGCCCCGCGCCACCATGACGGCGTCACTGGCTTCTACGATATGTTCTAGTTCTTCGTCTTCGATCGCTGATTTTGTCTCGATTTTAGCAATAATCAGCGCGTCCGATCCCTGCTCGGCCATATAGCCGCGCAGTACTTCTATGTCATGCGCACTATGCACAAAACTCAGCCCTACGTAGTCGATATCGCGCGTGGCACCCCAGTCGATGTCGCGGTAATCTTTTTCGGTCAAGATGTCGCCGCTAAAGTCGGTGTCGGGCAGATTTATTCCCTTGCGACTCATCACCACGCCACCATGCTCAACACGCACCGTGATGCTGCGCTCAGCAGGGTCAACCGCAGTCGCCACACAGCGTACTTTGCCGTCAAATATATAGACGCGCTCGCCCGGTTTGACTTTGTTGCTCAGGTCATATTGCGTCGGTAGGGTCAGGCCGTCGTGCGTTGCCTCGTATTGCAATTTCAGCTCATTGCCGTTTTTTACCTCTAGAAAATTATTCTTGATCTCGCCTAGGCGGATCTTTGGCCCTTGCAGGTCTTGAAAAATTGCCACTGGTTTTTTGAGCTCTTTGCTCGCCCGGCGTATCCAGGTGATGTGCCGCTCAGCCGCTTCGTATGATTCGTGGCTAAAGTTGAGGCGCAGTCCATTGGCACCAGCGTCAATCAGCGCCTTTATTTTGTCATAACTATCGGTTGCTGGACCGACGGTAGCGATGATCTTGGTGCGTTTGAAAATCGGTTGTTTTTTGGTGTCTTTCATAGGTAATTAGTGTAGCATACCGTAGACCGTAGACTTATAATGTGAGTGTGAAAAAATAGAAAGAAGCTGTCAAGTGCTTTTTTGGGATATATACGGTATACGGAATACGACTCCTACCGGCCGAGTTTGTGCTCGAGCTTGTGCAGGTCCATGGTCGTTTTTACGATCGTGTCTGGCGCGAGTGAGATGCTGTCGATGCCTTCTTGCACGAGGAAGCGAGCAAATTCTGGGTAGTCAGACGGCGCTTGGCCACACAGACCAATTTTGACGTGTTTGGCTTTGGCGGCTCTTATGACCGACCGGATCATGGCTTTGACCGCTGCGTTGTTTTCGTCGTACACGTGTGCCACAGTGTGATTGTCGCGGTCGACGCCGAGTGTCAGCTGCGTGAGGTCATTGCTGCCGATCGAGAAACCGTCGAAACGGTCGGCGAACTGCTCGGCCAATATGACGTTGGCTGGTATCTCGCACATGACGTAGACCTGGAAGTGGTTGTCGCCGCGCTTCAGGCCATTTTCGGCCATGATGGCCAGCACTTTGTCGGCTTCCTCTAAGCTACGGCAAAATGGCACCATCGCTTTGACGTTCGTAATGCCCATGTCGTCACGAACTTTTTTGAGTGCTTTACATTCGAGCGCAAAGGCCTCGCGGTATTGTTCGCTGTAGTAACGACTTGCACCACGCCAGCCGATCATGGGGTTGTTTTCGATCGGTTCAAACTGCGTACCGCCAATGAGGTTAGCGTATTCGTTTGTCTTGAAGTCGCTAAAGCGGATGATCACGTCGTTGGGGTAAAATGCCGCGCCTATGATGGCAATGCCTTCGGCCAGTTTGTCTATGAAGTATTGTGCTTTGTCGTCGTATCCTTTGGTCAGCTCTTTGATCTGTGCACGAACCGCTTTGTCTTTCACTTGGTCAAAGTGTAACAGCGCGAGTGGGTGGATTTTGATGTGTGAGTCAATGATAAACTCTTCGCGCGCCAAGCCCACGCCGTCATTTGGAATCTGCGAGTATGAAAAAGCGTGTTCGGGCGAGCCGATGTTCATCATGATCTTGGTCTTGGGCCGTTTTAGGTCTTTGACATCGGTTTTGTTGATGTTGAACTTCAAAATACCGTCGTAGACAGCGCCTTCATCACCACCGCCGCCACAACTGACTGTGACGTCTTGACCGTCCTGGATCAGCTCTGAGGCGTTGCCCGTGCCGACCACGCATGGTATGCCGAGTTCGCGGCTGACAATCGCCGCGTGGCAGGTGCGGCCGCCTTTGTCGGTTACGATGGCGCTGGCAATTTTCATGATAGGCACCCAGTCAGGGTCGGTCATCTCAGTCACCAGTACGTCGCCCGCTTTAAAATCGTCAATGTCGCGCACGCTCATAATCTTGCTGGCTCGTCCGGCGCCAATGCGGTTACCCACGCTAGTACCTTTGACGATCACGCGGCCTTCTTCGGCCAGTTTGTATTCCTCGATATGATTTTCGTCGCGGCGTGACTGCACGGTTTCAGCCCGAGCCTGCACGATGTACAGTTGGCCGTCGTCTTCGTCAAGCGCCCATTCGATGTCCATCGGGTGGCCATAATGCTGCTCAATCAAGATGCCCCAGTGCGCGAGAGTTTTCACTTGGTCGTCAGTGATACTAAAACGCTCTTGGTCGTGCACTGGCATAAGGACATTCTTGGTGCGGTTATTGCCGACCGGGATCATTTTCATCTTTTTGGTACCAAGTTTGTGCTTGAGGATTGCCATAGTTGGTTTAAACACAATAAATTCGTCTGGACTGACGTGACCTTGCACAATATTTTCACCCAGACCGTAGATAGAGCTCACTACGACAGCGTTTTTGAAACCGCTTTCAGTGTCGATAGTAAACATAACACCTGCGCATTCGCTACGTACCGCCACCATCTGTTGTATGCCGACGCTGAGCGCCACTTTCATGTGGTCAAAGCCGTTGCTCACGCGGTAGACTATGGCGCGGTCGGTAAAGAGGCTCGCGATGCATTCTTTGACTGACTGTACCACTTCTTGCTCGCCTTTTATGTTCAAAAAGGTTGCTTGTTGGCCAGCAAATGACGCATTGGGTAAGTCCTCAGCGGTTGCACTAGAACGAATCGCCACCACCATGTCGTTGTCGCCATGACCACACTTTTTGCAGAGTTCACGGTAGCCACGCACGATTTCGTCTTGGAAATCTTGCGGCAACGTCGCATCGGTTATCATGGTACGGATTATATGACCGCGGCGAGCGAGCTCGCGAACATCGGTCACATCAAGGCCAGCCAGCGTATCGGTAATGCCCTGGCTGAGGCCAGCTGCTTGCAAAAAGTAGCGGTAGGCATCGGCTGTGGTCGCAACACCGTTGGGTAGGTTAACGCCTTGTGGACGCAGGTGATGGTACATCTCACCTAAGCTGGCGTTTTTGCCACCCACTTGAGGGATATCGTTGATCGATAGTTCTTCAAAAAATTTTAGGTATTTGTACATAGAGCCCACCTTTGCTGACATACGTTAAATTTAGTGTTTCATCTACCAACTATAGTACCACAAGCGTTTTCGTCGAATCAAAGCCAAATGGTATGATAGACCATATGGACCAAAATTTGTTTCCGCAGTCAAACGGGGCGTCGCAACAGTTTCCTGACCCAACCCCTCGACCGTCTGGCCCACAAAGCAACACTACCTCTGGAGTACTGGGACGTATTGAGCAGTTGCTGATGCGACTACTGGCCCGACCAGCTATACCAACTGCTGGCAAAGAGATGCTTGCAGCATATCTGCCGTGGCTGGTACTCATGGTGGGACTTGTCATGCTGCCGATCATCATAACCGGTATACTCAACAGCGGCCTGCTGGCTACGTTTACGTCGATAGGTACACTTGTCACTAACCCAGCCTACTGGACCGGACTTGTGCTGTTCACCGTGCAATTTGTGCTCGTGGTGGTCGCAATTATAAGGCTCATGGCTCGTCGCCTAGCTGGCTGGAAGTTCGTCTTTGTGGCGAGCCTCATCGGTCTAGCCACTGCGGTCGCCAATGCGTTTGCCGGCTTTATAAACCCATTCGTCACAACCCCACTCTTGCTTATACTATCGGTTGCTGCGCTATACGTGCTGGTGCAATTACGAAGTTACTTTACGGAGTAGAGATCTAGCCAGTAAGCAACTATATGTTGTCGCTTTTCACTTCATATTTTTCTTTATAACTATCTCTTAGCGGCAGGGCTTTCTCTAAGTTTTTGATCTCGATTTTATCTACCTCAGCAAAGGCATATACACCGTCTGTTTCTGCAATGCTCTCAGCATAGGGGTTAGTGATAATGCTCGTGCCATAATACGACGTATTGGGGTCGCTACCTGTTCGATCAACTGCCGCAAAAAAATACTGATTTTCGTGGGCTCGGGCCTTTACGAGACTTTCCATAATTTCTGGCTTGTTGCGGCCCTGTACCCAGTTAAAACCCGACAGCATCAGCTCAACACCTGCTGCTCTATATGCCTCGAACAACCGCGGGAAACGAATATCAAAACAGGTCGACAGTCCACAGCGCCAGCCCTCTAGTTCAAAGACAGCCAACACATCACCAGGGGTATAGACATCTGGTTCGGCCGATTCCGTAAACAAGTGATTTTTGCGATAGGCAGCGAGAATAGCACCGTTTTTACCGACGACAATTTGAGTGTTGTAGGGCTTGCCACCTTCGGCGTTACGTTCTATCAACCCAAAGCAAATTGCCACACCGTGCTGGCTCGCGATGCGCTGCATCGCCGCCACACTTGGCCCGCCGAGCGGCTCAGCAATCTCAGCGTTGCTTGCATCGACGACAAATCCAGTTAGGCTCATTTCTGGAAACAGTATGATGTCTGTCTGCGGCCACTTCTTCTTCACTGCACTCACATGTTTTTCGTGCAATGCTATATTTGCCCGCGCATCCCGCCAGACCGTACTGGAGGCAACGGTGGCAACAGCAAGCTTGGTCATGTTTTTACCCTCATGCACATCGCCTCACGTACGTCGTAGCATGGAGGTATCATGTCGTTTTCTCAACATCTTCACTCAAGCGTTCACGCAAGATAATTTTTGGTCTGCTCATATCTGTTAGTATAGCGTGTTTTAGGACAGACCGCTACTAGTGTGTGGCTAGCCTTTTAAAGCAACGTGGCGGCCTCAAGAGTTAAACTTTCGAGGCTCCTAGAACTACCACCCCGTTTCTTTTGCCAGGTCGTCAACTTTTTGTGTAATCTCTTGGTATATTTCTTCTTCATAGGATTTTCGACTAGCCCGATCAGTTCGATGCCCTTCTCCAATATCAATAATATTCCAATCTAAAATATTACCAGGTAATGTAATTATCTTTGATGCTTCGTCAATAACGCGTTGATTCATGAGTACAATAATGTCTTGGTTTGTTTCAATGCGTTTTTGAGTTAGCTGTTCAGGTGTGTCTTTTGCAAATTGTTTAATACCGTGCCTCTGCAAGACAGCTAGAGTATTGTCAAAATATTCCCTCTCCTGCGGATCATTCCAATTGACATTAGTTCCGCTGGACACTGCTTGTATATTTTTCAGCTTTAATGATTTTAAATATGTTTCTGCTATGAGACTACGTAGTACGTTACCTCGACATATAAAGTGAATGTTCATTACGGTCGACTATATCATAAATAGCCTCTAATGGTTTCTCCGGGAATACTCTAAATATATTGCTTGCGTCGTCGTCGCAAGCAGCCGGGCAATCATAAATTGCTACGGGTTCAATTCGTAAACAAGTTCACCAAAGTAAAATACCTATCACGGAGATAGGTATTTTACTTTGGTGCGATTTTACGCTGAAGTCCGAACCGATTTCGGAGGCAAGCACTAACTCTGAGTCGCGCCGCCTGTCCAGCGGAGCTGGACGCGCCCCACCAGCC
>JBAQIV010000035.1:0-4559 GCA_049289035.1 Saccharimonadales bacterium (SeqCode)
CCAAGCCGCTTTACAGCGGCTTGTAGGTTTTGTACTGTAGACATGAAAACGACCTTTCTGTTTTTGTTTTGCAACTCAAACTTTAGGTCGTTTTTACTTGGATTGCAAAAAGTGAGTGTGGGTCAGGTATCGTGCCTCATCGCGAGAGAAGCAGTGATCGACGCTTTTGCACATCATTTTCCCAAAGCTGCATAACAATCCACACTACTCGATGTAAGATAATGGTATATGCACGAAATATTTGCGCGTTATAAGTATAAAATTGCCTCTGTCGGATGCTTTCTCGTTGCATTGGTTGCAACAGGTTCAATCGCCCAATCCTATTCGTTTTATGAAGGCTTCATAAAATTTTCCATCATCTTAGGGCTGCTACTACTTGGCGTATACTGGCGCAGCAAAGATTCTGCTACGAAATAAGCAGATCGTGCGTTGAGCAAACATATCTTTTTTATGGCTATTCTCGAGAATATACACGTAAAAGAACATAATTGTATCGGCGGTCTACTACTTGGCGAACTCGATGGCGCGGGTTTCGCGGATGACATTGACCTTGATGGTGCCAGGGTATTGCATGGTACTTTCGATCTTGGTCGCGATGTCGCGGGCAAGTTTGATGGCGCTCAGGTCGTCGATGTTTTGCGGCTTCACGATGACGCGCACTTCACGGCCAGCTGAGATGGCGTAGGCTTTGTCGATGCCGTCGAAACTTGTGGCGACGTTTTCGAGGTCGCGCATGCGCTCCACGAAGTTTTCGGCTGAGATGTTGCGAGCGCCAGGACGTGCGGCACTGGCGGCATCGCAGACGCGCACGATCAGCGCTTCTGGCGTGGTCGCTTCTATGTCGTCGTGGTGCGCTTCGATAGCGTGCACGATAGCATCGCTCATGCCGTACTTGCGAGCCAGTTCAGCACCAATGTGGTGATGCTTACCCTCGACTTTGTGTGTGACGGCCTTGCCCACGTCGTGCAGCAATGTGGCCGTCTTGGTGACACGTACATCAGCGCCGATTTCTTCGGCAATGAGCCCGGCCATATGCGCCATTTCAGTTGAGTGCTTCAAGACATTTTGGCCGTAGCTAGTACGGAATTTGAGCTCACCCAGCAAACGGATCATCTCTGTCGGTATGCCGACCACACCAACTTCACGCGCGGCGTCTTCGCCAGCGCGGGTGATTTCTTTGTCTATTTCTTTTTGGGCCTTTTCGACAACTTCTTCGATGCGGGCAGGGTGTATACGCCCATCTTTCATGAGCATCTCAAGCGCGGCTCGAGCGACTTGGCGACGAATTGGATCGAAACTACTGAGGATGATCATGCCTGGCGTGTCGTCAACCATGATGTCGACGCCAGTGGCACGCTGCAAGGCCTGTATATTGCGGCCTTCTTTGCCTATAATGCGGCCTTTCATCTCGTCGTCAGTCAGCTTCACAGCCGTCACGGTACGCTCGGCCGTGACATCGCTACTCATACGCTCCATAGCACTCACCAGTATGGTTTGGGCGCGCTCTTCGGCGTCTTGCATGGCATCTTTTTGCAATTTGTTCACTAGACCGAGCAAGTCTTGTTTGATATCGCGCTCAGTCATAGCCATCAGTTTGTCGGCAGCATCTTTTTTGGTCAGCTTGGCAATCTTTTCAAGTTTGTCTTGCTGCTTGGTACGAATGTCGCGAATCTCGCCCTTGAGCGATTCGACTTCGTCTTCTTGGCGGCGGAGTTTTTCGGTCCGCTGGTCGAGTTCTTCGAGTTTGCGGTCAAGGTTGGTTTCGCGGTCGGCCACGCGGTTTTCAGCTTTTTTGAGTTCTTTACGGTGTTCGTCTTGCTCACGACGAGCGTCTTCGGCAACTTTAAGCGCTTCGTCTTTGGCTTTGAGTACAATATCGCTCGCTTTGTTTTTCGCTTGATTGATAATCTTGTCGGCCTCGGCACCAGCGTTGCTGCCGCGTTTTTGGTTGTAGACGGTTACACCGCCCATACCGAGCAATACGCCAATCACGGCAAATAATGCTTCCATAGTGTTGTCCTTTCGTTTATCGACGTTCTCTACGGGTGAGCGACGTTGCTCTCAGGTCTCTAGTCGGGCTCAAAAGAATGTCTTTGGTCAAATAAATTTGGGGCGCGTATATATGATATGCGCTACCCTAAACTATAGACGCACAGAGCAAAATGGTCAAATTGCCGTGGCGTATACGAGCACTCGGTCGGACATGCCTTTTCTATTTTCTAGGAGCCGTCACCCGTGGTGGGGCGCCGTAGTGGGGTAGGACGACACGGTCGTCGTCACCAGCAGCCAGTCGCGTCAGGCCAGCGTCTATCCATGATTCACCGTCGGTCCCGACGATCGGAATTGATTGACTATACGCAATAGTATTGGCAACCGTACAGCCGATCCGAAGCCCCGTAAAGCTGCCGGGGCCTTTAAAAACAACCATACTGTCCAGCCGCGAGAGCGACGAACTAGCTTCAGCAAGCACCTCGTCGCAGACACGTAACAGATCACGCGCCAGCGTCCGGTGGGCTCCCCAGACTCTTGATGCAACCAGCTGGTCACCGTCATAGACATAGACCTCTGTAGTCGGTGCGTCGGTCTTAAGACAAAGTATCATGCCGCGTCCTCCACATAGTGCCGAGATTCTGGCGCGATTAGATCGACATCGCGGCCCTCGCCGTCAGCACGGTAACTGATACGTATCACTATACGATCATCGGGCAAGACTGCCCCGATCGTTTCACCCCATTCTACAACGACGATTGTCGCCGGGTCTTGCAGCGATTCGGCCAGTTCATAGCTCATGACACCCGCTTCATGCAGACGGTAAAAATCATAATGCGCCAGCGTCAGCCCATCACGCGCAGCGTATTCTCGGCTCAGTGTAAAACTTGGGCTTTGCACGTCTTCGTCGACCCCAAGGCCTTCGGCGATGCCCTGCACAAGCGTCGTCTTACCCGCGCCAACGTCACCAATCAACTCAAAGCATTCGTCGCCCCGCAAGCGACTACCAAGCTGGGCCCCATAGGCACGCATAGCGTCATTGGTCGCAATAAACATACCTACCAGTATAAACCAACTGCCTTTTCATCTATACAACTCATGCTTATAACGGTATGATGGTAGCAGCCGATATGGTGGGATATTTGATATACAAACAGGTCGCTGACGACAGCCTGACGAGGAGGACGCTTCGTGAGGATATCTGACCGTGCCCTTGAAAAACTCCTGATCGACAAGCAGAAAAGCACTGCCGAGAAATTGGCCGAGCTTAAAAACGAAGCAAAATCGACCGGCAAGACGCTCCAAGAAGTCGTACTGTCGCAAAATATCGTCAGCGACGATGAGCTGACTCGGCTCTACGCCGAGCGCGTCGGTATACCCTATATCTCAATCAACCCGCGCGACGTCACCAAAGATATCATCTCAGCACTGCCCGAACGCATTGCCCGCCAGTACATGGCCTTTGTTTTTAAGATCGACGACGATGGCACGCATCACCTCGCTATGACCGACCCCGACGACCTGCAGTCAATCGATTTTATACAAAAATACACCGGTACCAAAGTCGTTATATACGCTGCCTCGCAAGACAATATACTGACCTGCCTCCAAGCCTACCGCGAAGGTTCTGAAGCCGAGATCAGCAAAACCATCCAGATTGAAGGCGAAGAGACAACCGACGAGGAAGTCTCTGCCTCAGACATTGCCGAGGATTCGCCCATTGCGCAGACCGTCAACTTGGTGCTAGAATTTGCCATTCGAGCTGGCGCCAGCGACATACACATAGAGCCACGCGACGACTACGTGAGCATACGCTACCGTATAGACGGAGTGTTGCGCGAAGCTAACAAACTACCCAAAAACGTCCACGGCGCTCTCGTAAGTCGTATCAAAATCCTCAGCAACCTAAAAATCGATGAGCGTCGGGCACCGCAAGATGGCCGCTTCAAGATAAACCTCGGTGGCAAATCCTACGCATTTCGTGTCAGCACCCTACCAATCACAACCGGCGAAAAAGTTGTTATGCGTATACTAAACGAAGGAGATAAGGCATTGACCCTAGAACAGTTAGGCTATTGGGGTAAAGCCAAAGAACGCATTCTCGACGCTATTAAGCAGCCCCACGGCATGATACTCGTAACTGGCCCGACAGGCTCTGGCAAATCGACGAGTCTCTTTAGTATCCTCAGCATGCTCAACGATCCACAGGTAAATATTTCTACCGTGGAAGACCCTGTGGAGTACAAGATACCTGGTACAAACCAAACACAAGTCAATCCGACCGCTGGCATGACATTTGTCAACGGCCTCCGCGCCCTCTTACGCCAAGACCCAAACATTATTATGGTCGGAGAGATACGTGATGGCGAGACTGCTGACCTGGCTGTTCAAGCAGCTCTAACTGGACATCTAGTTTTCAGTACACTGCATACCAACAACGCCGCAACTTGCCTACCTCGTTTGCTCGATATGCGTATCGAACCGTTTTTGATTGCCAGTACCGTCCGTGCGGTTGTCGGTCAGCGTCTAGTTAGAATGTTATGTAAATCTTGTCGCGAAAAGTACGAACC
>JBAQIV010000036.1:0-3129 GCA_049289035.1 Saccharimonadales bacterium (SeqCode)
TCGTAAAGGTAGGGAAGACGGAGCGAGCCCAGGGGACGCGTATTGTATTTTATCCTGACCCTGAGATTTTTAAAGAGACGGTCGAGTTTGACTACAAATGGGTTGTAAGCTATCTCCGGCACCAGGCTTATCTCACGAAGGGTCTGTATGGATCGGTATATGATGAGCGCACCAAAGAGCGACAGGCATTCTATTTTGAGGGTGGCATTAAAAGTTATGTAAAGAATCTTAATATTGGCAAAGAAGTGCTAGCCGATGACGTCTTCTACGTCGAGCGCCAGGTGGAAGACTCTATGATAGAGGTTGCGATTCAGTATAACGATAGCTATATCGAGACAGTAAGACCATTCGCCAACAACGTGCTAACACCTGATGGCGGCACGCATCTTATTGGGTTTCGCGCAGCCCTGACACGAGTAATCAACGACTATGCTCGCAAGAGTGGGCTGCTAAAAGAAAAGGAAGAAAACCTATCGGGCGATGACATCCGTGAGGGGCTCACTGCAGTTATACTTGTGAAGCTGCCAGATCCACAGTTCGAAGGTCAGACGAAAAATAAGCTCGGTAACCCTGAAGTTCGACGCTACGTCGAGCAGGTAATGAATGAATATTTTGCCTACTACCTTGAAGAGAATCCTGATGCCGCAAAGAAGATAGTTGGCAAGGCACTGCTTGCTGCAAGGGCACGCAAGGCAGCCCGGGCAGCGCGTGACAACGTGCTGCGCAAGGGTGCGCTTGATGGCATGGGGCTTCCCGGTAAACTTTATGATTGTTCAAGTAAAAATCCAAGCGAGAGTGAAATCTATATCGTAGAGGGTGACTCGGCCGCTGGTTCGGCCAAAGAGGGACGAGACAGTAAGACGCAGGCAATTTTGCCACTACGCGGTAAAGTTCTCAACACTGAACGGGCGCGTCTTGATAAGATGTTTGCCAACAAGGAAATTGTTGCGATGATTCAAGCATTTGGCGTGGGTATCGGTGACTCATTTGATGTTAATGGTTTACGCTATCACAAGATTATTATCATGACTGACGCCGATGTTGACGGAAGTCACATCTCGACGCTTTTACTCACGTTCCTGTTTCGCTACATGAAAGAGCTTATTGAGGGTGGCTACGTCTACCTAGCTAAACCACCACTCTTTAGTCTCAACAAAGGACAGAAAAAGACATATGTTTACGATGAGAACGGGCTGGATGCTGAGCTAGACAGACTCATTGCCGATCGCAAAGAGCGTGGAACTGAGCTGAGTGATGACGATGATAAGTTTAAGCAGGCTGGTGTCACTTTGTCGCGATTTAAGGGACTTGGTGAGATGGATGCCGATCAACTATGGGATACAACAATGAACCCGGAGCACCGTGTGTTGAGCCAGGTGCGTATTGACGACGCCGAGAATGCAGACGGGATATTCACCAAGCTAATGGGCGACGAAGTGTCTCTACGTAAGACATTTATCCAGGCCCGTGCCAAACATGCCAACCTTGATGAGCTGGATATTTAGGAGATAAAAAACGCCATGAATGAAGATGCAACACCACTAAACGAAGAAACGCCGATTGAGGGTGAGATTCTCGCTCCTGAGATACGCGGCGTTGAACAACGTACAATCGAGAATGTCATGGAAGATAGCTTCTTCCGCTACTCAATGAGTGTCATTATTGATCGTGCGCTGCCTGATGTGCGCGACGGACTAAAGCCGGTCCATCGCCGAATCCTACACTCTATGAATGTGAATGGTAATCGCAGCAACGCCAAATTTGTTAAGAGTGCCCGTATCGTCGGTGATGTGATGGGTAAATATCACCCGCACGGTGACTCGGCGATCTATGACTCGATGGTACGTCTCGCTCAGCCATGGTCACTACGCTATCCTTTGGTGCAAGGACAAGGTAACTTTGGATCAATGGACGGAGACCCGGCTGCAGCCAGTCGATATACCGAGGCGCGTCTACAGCGTTTCTCTGATGAGCTGCTCGCTGACATTGACAAGCACACGGTAGATTTTCGTGATAACTACGATGGTTCCGAGCAAGAGCCGGTCGTCCTGCCAGCGAAGGTGCCGAATCTTCTGCTCAACGGGCAGATTGGTATCGCTGTTGGTATGGCAACCAACATTCCTCCTCACAACCTCAATGAGCTAGTTGATGCAACAATTGAACTGATCGATAATGAGCATGCAACGACCGATGACCTTCTGAAGCATGTGAAGGGTCCTGACTTTCCAACTGGTGCTACCGTGTATGGCGGCACGTCGATGCGGCAAGCATACCAGACCGGTCGCGGTAGTGTCACGGTACGCGCAGTTGCCCAGATTGAAGAGACTAAAAAGGGCCGACACCAGATCATCATAACCGAGATACCATATGGTGTAAATAAAGCATCACTTGTCGAAAAAATTGCTGAACTCTATAAAGAAAAGAAAATTAGCATTAGTGACCTTCGCGACGAAAGCTCTCGAGGCAAGGTACGGGTCGTGATAGAGGTGAAGAAGGACGGCTACCCGAAGAAGGTACTGAACCAGCTCTATAAGCTAACTCCTCTACAAAGTAGCTTTAATTACAACATGCTTTCGCTTATCAATGGTATTCAACCACGAATACTCGGTCTGCAAGAAATGCTGAGTGAGTTTATCAAGCATCGTCAAAGTGTGGTTCGTCGTCGTACTGAGTTTGAGCTCAAAAAAGCGAAAGAGCGTGCGCACATCCTAGAGGGATATAAAATTGCTCTTGATAATATCGATGAAGTGATAAAGACAATTCGAGCAAGTAAGACACAAGACATCGCCGAGAAAGCTTTGATCAAACAGTTTGCACTAAGTGAAATTCAAGCAAAGGCCATACTTGCTATGCAGCTGCGTCGCCTTACAGGTCTTGAGCGCGAAACAATTGAGAATGAACTGAATGAACTGCTAAAGGCGATTAAGCGCTACGAAGAGATATTGGCTGATGAGCAGGAAATTCTTGCCATCATCAAAACCGAGTTACTTGAGATGAAAGAGAGATATGGTGACGAACGTCGATCTCAGATTATCAACCATGAGCTTGGTAAGTTTAGCGATGAAGAGCTGATCCCTGAGGAAGAAACGGTGGTGCTTTTGACTACTGAAAATTACATCAAGCGGACAC
>JBAQIV010000037.1:0-8524 GCA_049289035.1 Saccharimonadales bacterium (SeqCode)
TAGCCAATATGCTGAGCATCGGCATCATCAAGAGTGAGAATAGCAACAACAGACTATACTATGAGGTCAATCAAGACTACCCGCACTATACGCCACTTCATGAGATTTTTTCCGATGTGGCATCGGGCTCGTCGAATGTTGAGGCAAAAGTTGATGCAAACGATTGGACAAAACGCCTTAAAAATATTGGCGATGTCCGAGTGCTAGTTTTTTCAGGCTCACTCGTCAAAGGGTCAACGAGTGACATCGATGTGTTGATAGCGGGCGACGTAAACAAGACGCAGGTTAAGAAATTCATTCGCGAGCTAGAGGAAGAAGAGAATCGCAGTCTCAACTTCGTCGTTATGTCATACCAAGACTTTTATTATAGGCTCAGTATACGTGATCGTTTTGTAGTATCTATTACATCAGGCAAGCACACAATTATTGCTGATAGTGAAAATATTTTGAAAGACGAATAAAGGAGGAAGTATGGAGCTAAAATATCGTGGCGGAAACTGTATAGAAATCGCTGTAAAAAAAGATACGTTTATTGTTGATGGTAAACTTTCGTCGGTTGGTTTGAAAGATATTACAGATAAAGACGCTGTATATCTCGCAACGCAACCATCATTTAATGCGGCGACTGAAGGCTCCATTGTTATCGATAGTCCTGGAGAATTTGAGGTTCGCGGTGTATCGGTAAAAGGCATCGCTGCTCGACGTATGATCGACAGTGAAGGAGCAAAAAATACTACAATATATGCACTCGTTGTTGATGGCGTACGCATCGTAGTTGTCGGCCATGTGCACCAACCGCTTACAGAAGATGAGCTGGAAGCTATCGGGCTGGTTGATATGGCAATTGTACCCGTGGGAGGTAACGGCTATACATTAGACGCGCACCAAGCTATGAAAATCGTGAAGCAGCTTGAGCCAAAAGTAGTTGTACCGACCCACTATCAAGATGAAGCTATACACTATGAAGTACCTCAAAATAGTCTCGAGGAGTTCATTAAAGAGATGAGTGCGGAGCATGAAATAGTTACTTCATACAAGGTCAAGGGCGGTGTATTGCCAGCCACTTTGACGCTCGTAGAAATTTCTAGGTCTTGACCTCTGTACTAAAACCCTGTAGAATAGTTCGAGTCTCAGTAAATAGAAGGAATGATAGCATGGCAGCACGATGTGAACTAACTGGTAAAGGCAAGCAATTTGGCCACAATGTGAGCTTTTCTTTGCGACGCACTAACCGTGTCTTTAAGCCTAATCTTCAGAAGAAAACATTTGTTGTGGATGGACAAAAGATAACCATGAACCTCTCCACTCAAGCAATTCGCATTTTGAAGAAAAAAGGCGTGATTTCGTAGAACAGATGCCCTGTGTTCTATAAAGATTAAAAACCGGCGCAGTGTGCCGGTTTTTAATAGTGCGCATACGATCGTGAGATGTAAGAGCATAGATATAAGTAGGGTATACTAGGGTAGTATGAATATAGACATTGGATATATTACAATCGTGCTATCGGTCATCTTGCTCTCAATGACATTTCATGAGGCCATGCATGGCTATATGGCGTATTGGCTGGGCGACCACACGGCAAAAAATGAGGGTCGTCTGACACTTAATCCAATTCACCACATCGATCCTATTTTGACCATCGCTATGCCACTCATACTCGCGCTTATAGGGGCACCTATTTTTGGAGGGGCGAAGCCGGTACCGTTTAATCCCTATGCCGTACGCGGGGGTGCCTATGGGGCGGCGCTCGTCGGTCTAGCTGGGCCGCTGACAAACTTTGTTCTGTCGTTTGTATTCTTTGCGGCATATGCTGTACTGGGCATGCCACACGGGATTGGCGGTACGTTTCTAGAAGTGGCGGTCATAGTGAACCTCGGTTTTTTTATCTTCAACATGATCCCGATTCCACCGCTCGATGGTTCAAGGGTACTCTATGCTCTCGCGCCAGAATCTGTGCAAAATTTTATGGATTTTATCGAGCGCAACGGGTTATTGGTTGTCTTTGCTCTGGTTATGCTATTTAGTTCGCAAATCGGACAGATTATCGTGGCCGCGCAGCAAGCGATCTTGCGGGCCTATGGTACGGTGTTTGGTATCACGATCGCGTAGCTACTAGATAATAGGCCAGGACAGCGATATAATAGAAATGTCCTTCGATACAGTTCCGAGGATTATGATTTCCTAACATCAAGATGACAGGGAGCTCAATATCTGGATGCCCCTTGGGGCGTACGTGAGAGCACCCACCTTACGCTTACGCGGGGGATTCATCTATCCTCGGACTTCGAAGGGCGTTTTGTAGCGGGGCGTAGCGCAGTTGGTAGCGCGTACGGCTGGGGGCCGTGAGGTCGCTGGTTCGAATCCAGTCGTCCCGACCAGATCAAAGGAGATGTATGCAGATTATAGATAAGCTTGCCTGGATTAATATAGACAACGGTAAGATCTTAAGTACTAGAAGCAAAGGTAAAGATACTTATTATATTCCTGGTGGAAAAAGGGAGGCTGACGAAACGGACTGGGAGGCGCTCTCCCGCGAGATTAAAGAGGAGTTAGACATTGATCTAGTAGAAGATAGTCTACGGTCTGCTGGAACTTTTGAGGCTCAAGCCCATGGTAAGCAGGACAGAGTAATGGTCAGGATGACATGCTATTATGCCGATTATACCGGGAATTTGAAAGCCAATAGTGAGATTGACGAGCTGATATGGCTCAACTATAGTGGCCGCGAGAAGTCTTCTGCTGTCGATAAAATAATATTTGATGAGTTACATAAGCAGGAGAAGCTAGAATAATCATGAAACAAAAAGTTGTCACCAAAGCAATTGTGAAACAAGACGGCAAGATACTCCTGATTCGTCGCAGTGGAGGCAGGCCGTCAATTCTTGGCCTGTATGAACTACCTGGTGGTAGGGTCCATATCAACCAGCAACCTGAAGATGCGTTGGAGCATGCGTTCAATATACACCTAGGCGTCAGTGCCGAAACGATTCAGCTCGATGACGTTATGACATTTATTGACCCAGACGATCGCGAGCTTCAATACCTTTTCGTATTATTTCAAGCCAGTCTTAAGGCAACAGAACGCGATATAGAGCTAAGCGAAGAATATGATAAGTATGCATGGAAGGAGTTGTCAGATATACAACTCAACGAAATTACCCAGTCTACGCAGCAATTACTGGGTCTCGTCCCTGTACCATTTTCTCCAAGAGGCGAAGAAGAAGTGGTTGTGGTGCATGATGCAAGAAGTACAACATGCGAAAAAGTTGTGACGTATAGCGACGGAGGATCGCGTGGCAACCCAGGGCCATCGGCAAGTGGCTATGTTGTGCTCGACGAGGCTGGGCAGGTCATACATGAGGGCGGCTCGTTTCTTGGCATTACAACCAACAACGTGGCCGAATACCAAGCCGTCTACTTGGCGCTTGAAAAAGCCCTAGAGTTCGGTGCGTGTGTCGTCGATATGCGGATGGATAGTCAGCTGGTTGCCAATCAAATGAATGGTATCTATCGAGTGAAGAATCCTGATCTCGCAGCAATCCACCATCGTATACAAGAGTTGTCTTCGCGTTTTGAAAAAGTTACCTATACCTATGTCGCACGGGAGTACAATAAGCTCGCTGATGGTATGGTCAACAAGATTCTCGACGAGCACGAAGATACCGTATGATGTAGAACATATTTCGTATATCGTATGAGCTACATACACCTAAAAAACCGCCATTGTAGCGGTTTTTTAGTATCAGGCTATCGATAAGCCGGGTTCTGTCGTGAATAGTCATCTATCTAGTCCGCCAACTGGCGGATCGAGCGGGTTTATCGACGTAACATAACACGACTAGTCCGCCAGTCGGCGGAAGCTACGTCTCCTTGCAGCAGACAGGGTTTACCTCTCTTCCACGTCACCGTGGTCGACTGCGGTCTCTTACACCGCTCCTTTCACCCTTACCCTCGTGATCGCTAACGATCAGGATAATGAGGGCGGTATCGTTTCTGTGGCACTTTCCCTAGGGTCGCCCCCGGCCGCTGTTAGCGGCTGTCTTTGTCCTGTGCTGCCCGGACTTTCCTCTGGTACGAAATGTACAAGCGACTATTTAATAGCCTGACAGGGGACTAGTATAACAGAGTAAGGCCTTACTATGAAAATACCCCCCAGTTGGAGGGTATTTTACCTCGATACTATAGAGGTTATCGAACTGACTTGACGATTGCAGCAAAAGCAGCTGGTTCACGAGCGGCGAGTTCTGCCAGGGTCTTGCGGTCTAGTTCTATGCCCTTGGTCTTGAGCCCATTCATGAGCTTACCGTAGGTAGTGCCGTTTTCACGGGCAGCAGCATTGATACGCGTGATCCATAGGGCACGCAAATCACGGCGTTTGTTGCGTCGATCTCGGTAGGCATATTCAAGAGCACGAGTGACGGCTTGTTTAGCTAAGCGGAAACTGCTAGTACGGGCGTGCTGCATACCTTTAGCTTCGGCAAGGACTTTGCGGTGTTTGGCGCGGGCGGTAACGCCTCGTTTGATTCTCATAGTCTTAAACTCCTAATGAACGTTTAACATTTTTGGCGATAGAACCAGTAATCTCAGCGGTCGTACCGATGACACGCTTGCGACGAGCACTTTTACGGGCCAAGAAATGGCCACCAAAGGCTCGTCGGCGGAGCAATTTACCGGTGGGCGTCTGTTTGACGCGTTTTGCGGTACTCTTGTGGGTTTTTAACTTTGGCATTATTTTCTCCTTACAGAAACGCTTAGGTTACGGCCAGCCATGACAGGCGAGCCTTCGACCACTGCATCTTCAGCGAGCATCTCGATGATTTTTTTCATCAGCTCATGACCGATTTCTTGATGGGCCATCTCGCGGCCTCTGAAAAAGATCATGATTTTGACTTTATCACCGTCAGCGAGGAAATCACGAATTTTTCGCAATTTGATCTCTAGATCGTTTTGACCAATCTTGAGGCCCAAGCGCATTTGCTTGACGTCGCCGCCTTTGGCATTCTTGCGGTTCCGCTGCTGTTCCTTCATCTTTTGGTACTGGAATTTACCCCAGTCCACGATCTTAGCAACTGGCGGAGATGCCAGGGGTGATATCTCGACCAGGTCAAGCCCGGCCTTTTCGGCTTCTGAAAGTGCAGCACTTCGTGATAGGATGCCCAGCTGTTCGCCGTCAGGTCCTATCACACGCAGTTCTGATGCTCGGATAGCACCATTGATGCGCGTCGATCGATTGTTTATACCGTCTCCTCTTATGTGCGCGGCCGCTCATCGTGTGACTGCAACCAAACGCGGGTTATTATTTTCAATGACTGATTGTAACAGATAGGACACGTAAAAGCAAACAGATCTAGTGCACTAGTGTTTCTGCGCGATACTGTAATGCCTCGGCAATATGGTTTGGCAAAATGCTTTCGGAGTTTTCAAGGTCTGCAATTGTTCTGGCGACACGTATAACTTTGAAATAACTACGAGCAGATAGTTGCATTTTCGCTGCAGCAGATTGCAAAAGATCTTCGGCCGTATCAGATAGTTTTGTACAACGGCCAATCTGTTTACTTGGTAGTTGTGCATTTGACAACTGGTTAGCATAACGGGTATTCTGGCGCTGCCGAGCTGCAATAACCTGTGATCGCCAGGTAGGCGAGATAGCAGGTGTTGTTGTTTGATCTTGCAAAAAGTCTTTTTCTGATGCCCGGGCAACATGCACCACAAGATCAATCCGGTCGAGTAATGGCCCAGAGATTCGTTTCTGGTAGTTAAGCAGTTGCATCATTGTGCACGTGCATTCGTGTGTTGCGTCACCATAATACCCGCACGGACATGGGTTCTTCGTTGCGACCAACATGAAATTGGCCGGATAGCTCACTTTTGTAGTAGCTCTGGATACATGAATAGTTCGGTCTTCTAGAGGTTGACGCAATGCTTCTAGGCTTGCGCGGGGGTACTCTGGTAGTTCATCTAAAAATAACACTCCATGGTGGGCTAGGCTAATCTCACCCGGTACAGGACGGGCTCCACCACCGACCAGAGATATAAAACTTGAAGTGTGGTGTGGCGACCGAAATGGTCGTTCGGTTATGACGGCATCGCTGACCTCGCCACTTAGGCTGTGGAGCTTTGTAATCTCGATCATTTCCTCATGTGTGGGCGGTGGCAGTATGCCGACAAATGCCTTGGCGAGCATAGTCTTGCCCGCTCCGGGCGGTCCGTCAAGTAATATATTATGATGGCCTGCTGCGGCGATTAGCAATGCCCGTTTTGCGTGATCTTGGCCTTTTATGTCACTCATATCTATCGATGATTTTTTCGCAACACTCTTGATGGATGAATAGACGGTAGGGCTGATGATTTTTTCGCCACACAAGTGTAAAAAAACATCACGCAAATTTGTTGCACCTATTACATCAATACCAGATACCAGCGCGGCTTGAAGAGCATTTTGCAAAGGTATGATGACGGCACGTTTGCCGGCGCGTTTAGCGGCTTCGGCAATCGTGATTGCGCCGCGTATGCTATGCAACTCTCCGTCAAGGCCAAGTTCACCAGCTATGACAATATCGTTGACTTTGTCACTACGTATTTGGTTGGTTTCTACAAGTATTGCAATGGCAATTGGCAAGTCGTAATGTGAGCCATCTTTTGAAAGATTGGCAGGAGAAAGATTGACGGTAACTTTGCTTTCAGCAAAATTTAGGTGGGTATTACGTATCGCACTCCGGACGCGCTCTTTTGCTTCGTCGACTGATTTTGTGGCTAGCCCAACAATTTGTAATGTTGGAAGACCCTTAGCCATATCGCATTCGACGCGAACAAGCGTGCCATCAAAGCCTATTGGGGCGACGGTAAAAGCACAGGCAGACATATACGTACGAGTATTGCGTAGATGGCATACGAACGCAACCATAAGGATATTTTGATATTTGCCATTGTTATGCTATAATTGGGTAATCGTGGGGCTGAACTACGCTTTCGACGATCGGAATTTAACAGATCATTTTGCAAGCCGACCACTGACGTAATCAGTATCTTAACTGCAAACATTTTTGCATCAGCAAAAGCATGGGTTGCCGAAAAGCTTGCTTTTCGCAGCTTTGCTTTTGCGCCAGTTGCAGCCTAAGCGCTACAACCATCTTGCTGCCGACATCCTATAGGCAGTTCAAGGTGTCATATTCATAGGGTTTGACGTGTTTATAGCTGTGGAGTAGATGCGTGACGATTATTCATAGGACGAACACTACTATTTTTGATACTCCTTTCAGGTAGTGCCGTTAACCTAGAAGTATCTATGCTTGTAGACGAATGATAGGTTACCGACCGGACCTGAGTGCAATACTCAGCAGCTCCACCAAAGTAAAACCCCGAACCTCTGTGTTCGGGGTTTTACTTTGGTAGTAAGGGGAGAGGCGTTCCCGGGCGGGTGTGGTTATCTTGAGCGAGTAGTTATCGCAACACGTACGCGATATACTAGCTATATGCGATGTGCCTTGAGAGGAATTAATCTCGGTGGATGGTTGGTTGTCGAGCGGTGGATCACTACTGACGTATTTGATGGCGTGACAGGGCCAGCCGAAATCGATATCGTACGTGAGCTAGGATACGACGTTGCCCGTAAACGTCTCGACCGACACCGTGCGACCTTTATAACAGAGAAAGACTTTGCCTGGCTCAGTCGAGAGGGGTTTGATTTTGTGCGGCTGCCCGTAGGCTATTGGCTATTTGAACAAACTGACGATTTTATCGATGGCGAAATCTATATACAAAAAGTTTTTCGTTGGGCCGAGAAGCATGCAATGAAGATTATTCTTGACTTTCATGGGTTACAGGGGTCACAAAACGGTAAAGACCATAGTGGGCAGGTAAGGAAAGTCGCATTGTATAAAGGCGACAACCGTGGAGCAGCACTTCGTACGCTGGAATATATGGCGCGTACGTATGGACACGAGCCAGCCTTACTAGGCCTAGGGGTAATTAATGAGCCTCAGCTGCCGCTATGTGCGTCCCAATTGATCCGATATTACGATAGGGCCTATCGCGTTGTTAGGCCGTATCTTAACGACGAAGTAAAAATTATCGTGAGTGATGCCTTTGCGCCCCTTAAAGTGGCTCAGAAGCTTGCTAGGCGGTCGTACGGTAAGCATATAGTACTCGATGTGCACTTATATCAACTATTTTCACGCCAGGATCAAAAGATGTCGTTTGAAAAGCATATTATGACCGCTGAAGAAAGGTGGCGGGATCTTATCGATGAAGTACAGCGCTATGTCCCGGTGCTCGTTGGTGAGTGGAGTGCCGCGCTCGACCCAAGCACGTATGAGGATGGACAAGGTAGTGAAGCGGAAAGGGTCAGCGATTACTACCTAGCACAGAAACGTACCTTTGATGATAGTGTATGGGCGCATGCATATTGGACATATAAAGCTCCGAAGCGCGGGACATGGGATTGGCGCGCTTCGCATCGAATACTGGAAAATAAATAAGCAACGCCATGTAAAAACGACCGCCTGCGAGGAACGGTCGTTTTCTA
>JBAQIV010000038.1:0-2254 GCA_049289035.1 Saccharimonadales bacterium (SeqCode)
GTCTAGACCACCCTGGGTCATAGACTGACCAGCGTAGATGGTGTTGGTGCCGGCGTCGTTGATGGTGGCGGCATAGGTACCGTCGCCGGTGAAGGTGTTGCCGGAGAGATAGTTGCTGGTAGCACCAGCGAAAAGGAGATTGATCGCGTAACAGGTCGTCGTACAGCTCGTGTCTGTAATGGTATTGCCGATAATCGTATTGTTGGCTGAGGTGCCAATATAGATGCCGTTATTCGCCGTTGAACCACCATTGTCTGCTAAGGTGTTGCCAGATACAGTATTTGCGTTAGATACGATAACGATACCTGCCGAATTCCCCTTCACGCTGTTGCCAGTCAGCGTATTATTAGTTGAGGAAGAGGAGACATATATACCGTAGCTTGTATTCCCTTGTATGGTATTGCTCGAGACGGTATTACTGCTCGATGAGGTAGTGATATATATGCCGTAGCTAGTGTTTCCCTGCGAAGTATTTCCGCTAATTGTGTTATTTGAAGAAGATGTAGCAAGAATTCCATACGAGGTATTCCCTTGTGCGGTATTGCCAGTTAGGGTGTTATTGTTGGAGGAAGATACAAAGAAACCGTCAGTCAAGCTACCCTGTGCAGTGTTGCTAGTAAGTGTATTGTTGGACGAAGATGAGATAAGGGCAAAGCTATAGTAAGCGTTAGCCTGTGCGGTATTTCCCGCGAGCACATTGTTGCTAGAACTACGTAGACATATGCCGACACCGACTTGACAGTTGGAGCCAGCTAGGCCATCCCAGTTATTTGCCTGTACACCCGATATCCGAGCACCTTGCCGCGCGCTTGAGCCTGTCCCGCCACCCATGTTGTTGAAGTCGACACCTGCCATACCCGTGCCAACACCCATAGACTGATTCGCATTGTTACCATCAAGCTTGAGGTCTCTGAGGGTGACATTGGTGCCGGTGGTGGTATCGGTGTTAACGATGGCGCTGAAGTTGGTATTCAGAGCGTTAGGAATGGTAATGAGTGTACCCTGCCCTATACCAGAGAGAGTGGTGTTGTTCGGAATGGAGATGGATGCATCTATGGTGTAGGTACCGGCTAGTAGAACTACTTTCTTGCCAGATCCGGCGGTGAGAGCTTGGTTTATCTGGACTTGGTCACCGTCACCTGCTGCTGCGGTGTCACCATCACCCAGGTAGTCAGCAGCGGCTTTGTCTTTGGCACTAGAGTCACTGGCAGCTACCAGTATGGCATCAGACTTGTCGGCTTGCCATTTAGCAGTAGTACCGTTGTAAACCAGCAGTTGTTTAGTATCTGTGTCGTAATAGACCATGCCGTCAGTGCCGGCTGGTCTGCTGGCTGTGTTGCCGCCGGTTATTGTTATGCTTTGGCCAGCAGCCAGAACAGTGTCTTGGTTGAGGTTTATGGTTGTAGCGTTAGTAGTACCTATGTTTAGGGCTACAGCTGTAGCGGTGTCTAGTGTGGGGGTTAAGACACTGGTGTCGGCTCTGGCAGAACCAGTTATCCAGTAGTTTGCAGTTTGAGCGCTAGCGTTCTGGTTCTGGATGAAGTCTGCAGCACCAGGAGCACAGTTGCCTAGTGTTTCCATACAGAAGGTGTCATTGGCTCCAAGGACAGGAATAGATGCAGTGTAGTTACCTGTTTGGGCAGCCGACTGTATGGTGACTGTATTGGCGTTGGTGGCGTTAGCTATGACTATCTTACCGGCCACTGGGTTAGTACCGCCGTTGTAGTTACCTAGTTCTAATTCACCGTTGGTGGTATCTACGTTCAGGACACTGATGCCATTGGCGTTCTGGATGTTAAAGGCAGTGGTAGAGTTCGCCTGGCGGAAGCGGATGTTTAGGCCACCTTGGGTCATAGACTGACCGGCGTAGATAGTACCTGTGCCGGCGTCGTTGATGGTGGCAGTGCCAGCAGTGGTGCTGAAGTTGTTGTCGGCCAGGTAGTTGGTGTCGCTAGTGGAGTTAAATATGTTTATGGCGTAGCAGGTGGTGGTACAGCTGGTGTCGGTGATGGAGTTGCCGGTAATGGTGTTGGAGTCGGAAGCGTCTATATATATGCCGTTGTTCGCGGTAGCGCCGCCGTTGTCGTGGAGTTTGTTGCCAGAGACGGTGTTGTTGGAGGAGGATAAGAGGTAGATGCCGGAGCCGCCGTTCCCCTGGGCGGTGTTGCCAGAGACGGTGTTGTTGTTGGAGGAGGAGGAGAGGTAGATGCCGGTGCTAGTGTTCCCTTGGGCGGTGTTACCAGTGACGGTGTTG
>JBAQIV010000039.1:0-11845 GCA_049289035.1 Saccharimonadales bacterium (SeqCode)
AGGTACTGCCAGCACTTTTTGTTACTGGGTATATTTGGTAAATTGGACATAGGAACATCTCCTCTAAGATTAGTTGTTGTACAAACCTAATTTTACGGGATGTTCCGTTTTAGTTTAATGAACCCGCCACCATGCCGACTATCGCTACCGTGGTGCAATAGTGTATAATGGTAATTCTTATGGACGAACGGGAGGTTCGTAAAAAACTGAGTGATGTCGGGTTACGGGTAACGTACCCCCGTTTGGCGTTACTCTTAGAACTTGGTCGCAGTCATACCCAACCGAAAAGCGCTGCGGAGCTAGCTGCTACTTTGTCGCAATTTCCTCGTAGTTCAGTTTATCGTAACCTGGAAGCGCTCGAAAAAGCCGGTCTTATACGCAGTAGCCTGATCAAATGGGTGCGGCGCTATGAACTTGGTGATACGCTAGCGCCACACCATCATCACATCACCTGCATAGCCTGCCAAAAAGTAACTGACTTTGACTCGACCAAACTCGAACGCGCGCTCGAAGATGCCGCCGGTGATGCTGGCTACCAGTTGCATGCTCACTCTGTAGAACTGCGCGGGTACTGTAGCAATTGCCGGACCGACCAAGCAGATCAGTCAGCCGCACGCACCGTACTTGAATACGGTCTCAAGTCGATGAAGCGCCTGCGCCCACGTGATCCGCTTATGGACAAGCTCAAAGAAGAAGACGTCTACACGCCGTTTGACGACGCTGCTAGTGACTCAGTAGACTGATCATCGCCGTCACAACCGCCACACCCAACAGCAGCATGGCTGCTTGTTTGTTGGCCTCAGCATGCGGCCGTTCGTGGATGTCGGGAATGATATCGCTGGCCGCAATATATATGAAAAAGCCCGCCGTCAGTGCCAAGATAGGCGCAAGTGGCATAGTCATAACTGACCCGAGCAGATAGATACCAAGCGCACCGATAATTGTCGCCAGCGAACTCGCCACATTCACCAATATAGTTCGCTTCGCTGACATGCCACGGCTGAGCAGAAACCCAAAATCCCCGATCTCTTGTGGTATTTCGTGCGCCGCCACCGCCAGAGCAGTGATGACGCCTGTCGGTACGTCGATCAAAAATGCCGCGCCTATGCCGATACCGTCTATGAGATTATGAATGGTATCGCCCAGGACGATCAGCGTTTTTTGGGCTTTATCGCGGCCTTCGTGACGGCCGCCTTCACCGTGGCCATGATGGCGGTGAAACCAATGTACCGTTCGCTCCAGCAGAAAAAATGCCAAAAATCCACCCAGCGCCCAGGGAAAGACTTGCGAAGGTGTGCCGTCATGGGCCGCCTCTGGTAGTAGATCTATAAACGCCGCCGCTAACAGGGCCCCCGCACCAAACGGCAATGCCCAGCGTGCCAGCATGTCGCGACGCGTCGGCGAAGACAGCAGGGCAACACCACCTGCTAGCGACAATACGCCGCCTATGAGTGACCAAAACAGAACTAATGCTATATTTTCCATGATTCTAATCGTACGCTTGGCAGGCGCATTAGTGCAAATTTGTTGCAATAGGCTTTGTTGCTGCAACACACCTCAGTCTGATGCTTTGCACCTTTCTTCTCGGAGCAACTGCCCCTGCTTGCCAACTGATTAGCCTTCGCCTTAGCAGGGGCTGGCCGATACGGCCAACTGCTCCTCAAAGGAAGGTGCAAAGCCTCAAATCCCACACGCCTCACCCAAATCAAAAAGCGCCAGGTAAGGGTGGGCATCACCTGGCGCCGTTTGACCCTTCAACCCACCCGGGCATCCCATGCGAAGCGTCATCGGTATATTGATATACGTACCGTGCGCATCCGCCCTAGGACGGAGTACTTGATACTCGCTACAAGAGGTCCGCCTGTCCGTCTACTGGCGGATTCGGGCACCCGCCGAAATCTCAAAGAAATTTTGACGGATAAAGTTAAAGGGGTTAGTATGCGCACCAGCTTTGGTGATTAAAGTGGAGGGTAGAAAACTTCAATCGCTGGTACGCACCCTAACAATTATCTGTTATGATAAATGTTAAATGGGGGTATAAGGTGCGTCAAGTTACCTCGCAGGATAACTTTACGTGCCTATATTAGCACGTATACCAACTTATGTCAACACATTTTTCCATAATTACATATGAAGATCAATGATATCACTCCAGATCAACACAATTTCCTCAAGAGACTCACTACTATTGCTGAACCGCCAAAAAGCTTATACTATATAGGTAAATTGCCAGAACCACCTCGTTTGACGGTAGCGATTGTCGGCACGCGGCGCCCGACTGCCTATGGCCGGGGCGTGACTGAGCAGATAGCAAGTGCTCTTGCTACTCGCGGCGCGTTAATCGTGAGCGGCCTGGCTCTCGGTGTCGATGCGATTGCCCATACCGCAGCGCTTGACGCTGGTGGACATACGCTGGCGATCGTAATAGGTAGTCCTGACCGGCCGAGCCCCCAGACGAACCGCGCTATCGCTGAGCGCATTATCGCCAACGGCGACGCAATCATGAGTGAAGCCGAACCGGGTAGGGGATTTGAGGGGCGTTGGCAGTTCGTGGTACGCAATCGCCTCGTCAGCGGCCTGGCCGATGCACTGATTGTCACCGAAGCCAACACCAAAAGTGGTACCATGAGCACCGTTGCACATGCCCTTGAACAGGGCAAGCCCGTTTATGCCGTACCAGGCCCGATCACCAGCCCGCTAAGCGCTGGTTGCAACCGTATGATCGCACAGGGCGCCACGCCCATCACCGACGTAGACTCACTCCTTAGCGACCTGGGTCTGACCGGCCAAAGCAAGATGCTCCTTGGCGAGACTGATGCAGAAGCAACTTTGTTGCAATTGCTACAATCAGGTATATCTGATGGTGACGAGTTGTTGTCGGCCTCACAACTAGCCCCTGCGGAGTTTTCGACGACTATGACCATGCTGGAAATCCGCGGACTAATCTACCCGATGGGCGGAAATCGGTGGCGGATTTAGCGAAGAAGAGCGGAAGATGGGAAGAGTGGTAGATCGAAAGACTGAGAGACTAAAAAGAGCGAGAAGGGAAAGCGTATACAGCTTTTGTTGCAATGTGGTTGCGGGTTTTACAGGGGTAATGTATTGACATATAGTAAATAGTGTGATAAGATAAGATAAGAATTGACGCCGACCAGCGCAGTACTTGTCGAAGACTTCCCAATCGACTAGTCAGGAGAACGTTATGAATTTTCCTCAGCTGCCTTGGTGGGCATGGGTCAGCCTGTACACCATCGCCTCAGCTTTCTTCGGCGGTATCAACAACCAGATCCAGTATCGGCGATGTCACAAGGAGACACGTTGTGGCGTGTGGACAGAAGATATCTGCTCCCACCTTTCCGGATCTATCGTGGGCTACATCGCGTGGCCTATCGTGTTACCGGCATCAGTGCTCTACGAGCTGGCGCGCGGTACCACCTTTCAGCGACTGCACCAGCATAACGAACAACGTCGTCAGGCTAAGAGCAACGGCAAGAACGAAACGCTCATCTTCGAGGAGCGAAAAAATGGGGTCATCGCCAAACGCAACCAACTGCTCGCCGAGCAGGCGCGCCACGCAGGCATCCTCCCCGGCAAACGGAATCACAGCGGCCGGCCGATCGACTCCTGACTTCGATGTTCTTGGGAAGTCACGCCGACCACGCAACCCCGAAAGGGGAAGTGTGGTCGGCAGGAGACCTGAGATTTTATGTAATAATTCATAATAAAATTTCAGGTCTTTTTCATCCTTCTTCCTTCTACCTTCTCTCTGTGTTATAATCACACCATAAACAAGGAGTTTGTCTATATGATCGTTCGACGTTATGTTCATAAAGTCACCACAGCGGTTTTTGCCAGCGCACTTGCCGTGTTATCACTTGTGCCCACGCCGCTGCACGCAATTGCACCGCTGCCTGGTTGTGTCGCGGGTAATGATGCGTTCACCTATACTGACAGTCACCCGCAAAATAACTTGTATTATGGCGTCGTTAACAACGGCGATAGTTTAGCAGGGCCAGATGGCACGCGATACTATTATGCCTTTCAAAACGGTCGCACCGCTGCGGGCGGTCGAATTATTCAGAGTGTACACGGTTGGTTCGAGTACCTCGCCCCGGATCACTTTGTAGGCACCGATAGTTTCTCATACTCGATTTACCCGACACCCGCAGCCGATACCGAGCCATGCGCCACCGCAACCGTCACGCTCACTATGAACGTACCTGACTACGTGCAGCTGCGTGCAGCTGATGACACCGCCACCACCGACGACACGCGCTCTGTAGCGGTCACGCCCGCTGCCAATGACCTGCATGCGCTGACGACCATGACCAGTCAACTCACCGTCAGCAACCTCACCAACCTAACGCCAGACATGGGCACATTTGTACAATCAGGTAGCCTCACAAACGCAACCGTGACGTTTACCCCATTTGCTGGTAAGACAGGGGTGGCTTCCGCCTCATATCAGGTTTCAGACGCCTATGGCAACACCAGCACTGCGACGATTCGTGTCAGCGTGAGCCACATCAACCAAGCGCCCATCGCCACCAATGACTCGTTCACAACCCCTGAAGACGTTGCGTTGACAGGCAATGTCCTCGCCAACGACACCGACCCCGAACGTGACCCGTTGACCGTGATCCTCATCACTGGTCCGCAGTCAGGCAGCCTAAACCTACAACCAAACGGTACATTTACCTACACACCCGCCGCAAATTCTTGGGGAAGCGACTGGTTTACCTACCGCATCAGCGACGGCCAATACACCAGCACCGCCACCGTGTTTTTGACTGTCACTTCAGTCAATGACGCGCCCACTGCCACCTTTGCAAGCCAAGTTGGCAAAAACCGTATGGTGAGTTTTGACGCCAGCGCCAGTACCGACATCGACAGCTCTATCGCTAGTTATAGCTGGAACTTCGGCGACGGTACGACTGGTACAGGTACGTTCGCAAACCACACATATAAGAAAGCCGGTAACTACACTGTCACCCTCACCGTCACCGACAGTCTCGGCGCTGCTTCGACATCGACGCAAGTTGTCAAAATCGGTAAATAGCTACCGATATCGCGTTTTGCGGCTAAGAACAAGCTGCTTCTGTGATGTAAGGAGGTAATTATTTGCATTTTTATATATATGCGCTACTATAAGGCGCTGTACACATGAGCAAAAACCTCGTCATCGTAGAGTCACCAGCCAAAGCCAAAACTATCGAGAAATACCTCGGGAGTGAATTTAAAGTGCTCAGCAGTATCGGTCATATTCGTAGCATTGCCAAAAAAACCAAAGACGGCCGTGCGGCGATCGATATCGACAATGGTTTTGCGACCACCTATGAAATAGACCCTGAAAAGAAAAAAACCATTGCCGAACTCAAAAAAGCGGTCAAGGCTGCTGAAACCGTCTGGCTCGCGACCGATGAAGACCGCGAAGGCGAGGCGATTGCTTGGCACCTCTGTGAAGTGCTCGGTCTCGACCCAAGTAAAACCAACCGCATCGTTTTCCATGAGATCACGAAAAGTGCCATAGAAGCCGCTATCAAACAACCACGCACTGTCGACATGCACTTGGTGCGTGCTCAGCAAGCCCGCCAGATTTTGGACCGTATCGTCGGTTTCGAGCTCAGTCCCGTCGTCTGGCAAAAAGTGCCTGGCGGCAAAAGTGCCGGCCGCGTGCAAAGCCCAGCCGTACGCCTAATCGTCGAGCGTGAGCGTGAAATCCGCGCGTTTGAAAGCTCCTTCCAGTTTAAAATCACCGCGGAGTTTTTAAGCGACGCTGCGCGAGCTCGGGTGTCGCCTGGCGAGGCAGCACCCGCTTTTGCAAAAATCTCTGATTTTTCAAAAGATGGGGCGGACCAGACGATAGGACCCGAGAGAGCGACCGACGTGACGAGTACGACGAAGTCGACGCAGTCAACGATGGGAGCGGGGAATACATATTCCTCCGAATTCAAAGCTGAGCTGCCCACCCGCTTCGACACCGAAAACGAAGCCCGTGCGTTCTTAGAAAGCCTCGTGGACGCGTCCTACACAGTTTCTGACATCACCACATCGCCTGGCAGCCGCAACCCCGCAGCGCCGTTTACCACCAGTACTCTGCAGCAAGACGCCAACAGCAAACTTGGCTTTGGTAGCCGTGCTACTATGGCTAGCGCCCAAAAACTCTACCAGGACGGCAAAATCACCTACATGCGTACCGACAGCGTCAATCTGTCCAAGCAAGCCATGGCCGCAGCAGCTGAGTACATAGAAAATACCTACGGCAAAGACTACGTGCAGGTACGCGCCTACCGTACCAAATCGGCCGGCGCCCAAGAAGCCCACGAAGCCATACGTCCAACCAACGTCGGTGTTCGAGGCTCGGAGCTAGGCGCCAGCTTCAGCGACTACGACAAGAAACTCTACGACCTCATACGCAACCGCACCCTCGCCTCACAAATGGCCCCAGCCAAACTCGAGAAAACCACTGTGACGATTGCGACTATTCCAAAATCCAAAATCCAAAATCCAAAATCCACTTTCTTCGAAGCCAAAGGCGAGGTGGTCATTTTCCCTGGTTTTCTCGCCGTTTACGGTGGTGGCAAAGATGACAACACCCTGCCGGCCCTGACAAACGGAGAGTTGTTGCAGCCACAACACATCGAAGCCCGCCAGGTGTTCGCCCGGCCACCCGCACGCTACACCGAAGGCTCATTGGTCAAAAAACTCGAAGAACTCGGCATAGGTCGGCCTAGCACCTACGCAACTATCATAAACACCGTACAGACACGTGGCTATGTAGAGCGTGGTGAGGGTGAGGGGGTAGAGCGAGAAGTGATTGTTTTGACGTTGTTAGGAGAGAGCGAGAGAGCGAAAGAGCGAGAGAGGGAGAGAGAAGCACTCGAGCGTGGAGCGGAGAGCGTGGAGCGTAAGAAATTACAACCAGCGCCAGCCGAATCCGATCGAGTGTTTTCTGAGGACAGTGTGATCCGCCATCTGGCGGATCAGCCCAACGCCACGGGCGCGAAGCCCCGTAGAGAGTTGTCCGAAGAAGACACTCGATCGGATTCGGCTGTGCACCGATCCATTATCACCGAGAAAACCGGTTCTGACAGGGGTAAGCTCGTACCGACACCAGCCGGTGAACTGATTGCTGACTTTTTGACCAACCATTTCGAACCGGTCGTAGACTATGGTTTCACTGCCAAAGTCGAGCAGCACTTCGACGACATAGCCGCCGACAAACTAGAGCGCAACCGTATGCTCAGCGAGTTTTATACGCCATTTCATGACCTGATCACCCGTTCGGGTGATATCGATCGTAGCACCGTGGGCAATAGTCGTGAGATTGGCACCGACCCCAAAACAGGCAAGCCAATCATTGCACGCTTTGGCCGCTTTGGCCCCATGCTGCAGCTCGGCAGCAGCGAAGACAAAGCCGACAAACCACAATTTGCCCCATTGCCAAAAGGTGCGCGTCTAGAAACCGTCACGCTCGAACAAGCCCTAGAAGCTTTCAAGCTGCCGCGCCTGGTGGGCGAAACTGCCGACGGCCAGGAAATACGGGCCAACAACGGCCGTTTTGGGCCATATATACAAGTCGGCAAACTGTTCGTCAGCATAAAACCCCACGACCCAATGGCAATAACCCTTACAGAGGCCAGAGATCTCTACGAAGCGAAACTTCGCGCTGAGGCCGAAAAAAACATAGCCGATTTTGGTGATGGCATAAAAGTCTTGAATGGTCGATTTGGTCCCTACATAACCGACGGCAAAAAGAACGCCAAAATCCCCAAAGACACCGACCCCAAGTCGATCACTCATGCCGAAGCCAAAAAACTCCTCAAAGACGCCCCCGCCAGCAGCAAAAAACATCGCTTCATCCGCAAAAAACGCGCCTAAACCTTTTCAACCCTACCCATCTCGCGGTATGCTACACGTATACCTATGGACCATCTCCCACCACATACGCCGCCACATGAGTTACTTGATATGAAACTCCGCGAACTGACCGAGCTCAGCGAGACCGATGCTGACGCGCTAAGTGAACGGCTGCTACTGGAGATCGAGAGCACGGACTGGGCAGAAGAAGACAAATCCCTGGTCCAGCACGCTTTGGCCGATGCAGCCCGAATCCATGCAGGGGACAAACAGGGCACTCGCCCAGTCATAGTACACCCTTTGCGCAACGCTATACGCATACTGAGCCGCGACCATTTTGCCGTTCGCGATCGTCCCGACCTAGTCATCGCCGCGCTTCTGCACGATACTGTCGAAGACAGACCGCTCCGGTGGCTCAGCGACGAGGCTAGCGACGTGTATGACCAAGACTTGAGCGGCCTGACACACGATCAGTTATGCGACATACAAAACGCCGCCTACGCGGCTATCAGCCAGCGGTATTCACCTCGAATTGCTAGTCTCGTGAAGTATCTGACGAGGAGCCCCTACCCGGACGCCATATTACAAGGTAATCCACATATTTTGGTCGACAAGACACTTCGAAAAGCCAAGTGGGAGTTTTATAGTAACGATATCAGGTCGCTTTTTCACGAATTTGACGCTGGTGGAGCGAAGATCGTCAAACTGTCTGACTACATAGACAATTTTGCTGGCGCTATACGATATCATGAGAAGCCAGAGCGACGCGTCAATTATGCCCGCAAATACATAGACCTAGCGCCAACTGTCAAAAATTTTGTCGTCAGTTCACGTATCTTAACCGACGAGAAGGTCAAAGAGCGAATTTTACGCCAAATCGATGCCGCGGTAGCACTCGCCAATCGCCTCCTGGAAGAAGATGTGCCTATAGATGCACTACAGGCACCAAACCACATTGCAATGTGATTAAAAGTCCCAAAATACTATTTACCATAAGCGTCTAGTATGTGCTATAATAGTCGACAGACAGAAATGCTATGGTGAAATAACATATTTTGTTGACATTAAAGAAAATATGTTCTATAGTCATATATAAATCTGAGACATTAACCTGTAACTACTTTGCAAGGAAATATTGTATGGACACGACCCCGGAAACCGCTATCAACACGTCAAGCGCCGTCGAGCGTATCTTGAGTAGTATTGAACGGGAAAGGGAACGTGAGATCATATCGCGTCGTTTTGGGCTACATGATCGCAAAGAGACACTCGAACAAATTGGTGATCTGCTCGGCATCACCCGCGAACGTGTTCGTCAGCTTGAAAAAGCTATCCTGATACGCCTAAAGATGGCTGCCGAGAAAGATACTGACAACATAGGTGCTGTTGAAAAGCATTTTATACGCCATTTACATGAAATGGGCGGTGCTGCTCGTGTCAGCGACCTCACCAAACGCATTCACAAAGCGCCCAACGAACGAGACCACTCACATGTCGCTTTTATCGCCGAACTTGCTCCTAATCTCACCGTACTGGGCGAAAACGACCATTATCACCATGGTGTCGCCATACGCGAACGCCACGACGAGAAAAAACTCCGCGGTGACGTCGATACGGTCGTCAAGACTATCAAAGAACATGGCCAGCCAATCTCAGTGACTGAGCTGCATAGCAAACTTACCCACGAACACCCCGACCAAGTCCGCGCTATCGCGACACTGAGCAAAAACCTTAGCAGCCTGAAAGACCAGTGGGGCCTCAACAAATGGCCAACCGTTAACCCCAAAAACATCCGCGACAAAATATACGTCATATTGCAAGACAACAGCAAGCCACTCCACTTTAGCGAAATTGCAGCTGCTATTAAAAACAGTGAGTTCAAGCGCAAAAACGTCACCACCCAGGCTATTCACAACGAACTTATCAAAGACAAACGTTTTGTGCTGATCGGCCGCGGTATCTACGCCTTGAGCGAATGGGGCTACAAAAAAGGCACCGTCAGCGACATTATCGCTGATATCCTTCGCAAAGAAGATGGTCCGCTGACTCGCGACGAGATAGTCCGCCGCGTACTAAAACATCGCCAGGTCAAAGAAACGACAATTTTGCTCAATCTCCAGAGCAAACCAGAGTTCAAGCGGGTTGCCAAAGCTACCTACGCGCTCGCAGAAAAGCCGTAGCTATTGGCATAGATCATACCTCAACATTGCGAAATAAAGCGTTTTCAGCGACAATAAAGAGTGCTAATATATGGGCCCACTTATCGGATTTTTATTAGATTTTCTACTTCAGTGGTACGTATGGATACCGCTCGTCGGTGGTATGGGCTACTTAGCCTGGCGAAATTACCGCGTGGCCGACCATATTGAAAGCATCGACAGCGTACTGCTTATCCTGGAAATACCGAAGGCAAACGACAAGAAGGAGCTTGCTGCGGAGCAAATGTTTGCGAGTCTTCACGGCATCTTGCGCGACCGCAAAGAGCTCAAAGAGAGCAAAGGCTGGCAAGAGCACATTAGTTTTGAGATCGCTGCTGTTGGCAAACTTATACGATTTTATGTCTGGGTGCCCAAACACCTACAAAACTTTGTTGAAGGGCAGATTTATGCGCAATACCCCACCGTACAGATTCACACTGCTGACGACGATTATACGAAGCGTCACCTTGAGCACTCAGTTGTCCACACTGCTGAGCTGACCCTCAGCGACAATGAAGTGCTGCCCATCAAGACATTTCAAAGTTTTGAAGTCGACCCGCTCGCCAGTATCACGGCGACACTAGCCAAACTTGAAGACAAAGACGAAGAGGTCTGGATACAGATTATCGCGCGCCCGATCGCCGATGATTGGCACAAACGCGCCAGCACGTATGCCAAAAAAGTTCGCGGCGGGGGAGGGGTAGATATTGACTGGGGTGTAATGAGCTATTTTGTGCGGATTGTCGAGGCACTCTGGACGCCGCCCAACAGCACGAGCAGTGAGTCAAAGCCCAAAGAGCTCAGCGAACGTGACAAAACACGTATTGCCGAGGTTGAGAAAAAATCAACCAAACTAGGCTACCGCGTCAAGATACGTGTCGCCTACCTCGGCAACGACAAAGTAGCCGCCAAACTCCGTATGCAGGCACTCGTCGGGACGTTTAAGCAGTTTAATTCGACCAACCTCAACGGATTTACTATGACGAAAGCGAGCTTCAACCGCGAAGACCTCGCGCCCTATACTGCACGTTTGTTTATAGACAAAGGTCTCATCTTAAATATCGAGGAACTTGCAAGTGTTTACCATCTCCCGCACACCAACGTGGAAACACCCAACATCGTCTGGGCTAGCACAAAGACGGCCGAACCGCCCAGCAAGCTACCAGTCCTAACGGGTGATCGTGCTATAGACGACCAGATCAGTGCCTTTGGTTTGACCAATTTCCGCGGTATTAACCAACAATTTGGGCTATATCGTTCGGATCGCTCACGCCATGTCTACATAATTGGACAGACTGGTGCAGGGAAGAGTGGGCTGCTCGAACTCTTTACACTGAGTGATATCTACCATAATCAAGGCTATGCCATCATCGACCCGCACGGCGACTTTGCGGTAGACAACTTACGGTTTGTACCAGCACATCGCATACAAGATGTCGTGTATTTTAACCCGGCTGACACTGCCCACCCCTTAGGGTTTAACCCCATGGAGGTGATCGACCCCAATCTCAAAAACAACACCAGCTCTGAGATCATCGGCGTACTGAAGCGTATGTTTGGCGAGAGCTGGGGCCCGCGACTCGAGTATATATTGCGTTATACCATACTGGCGCTACTCGATCACCCCAATACGACTATGCTCGACATCACTCGCATGCTGACCGACAAAAAATTCCGCAAAGACGTGCTTTCAACCTGTCAAGACACGGTGGTGCTTAACTTTTGGAATATTGAGTTCGCCAGCTGGAACGACAAGTTTCAAGCTGAAGCCGTGGCGCCAGTGCTCA
>JBAQIV010000040.1:0-3299 GCA_049289035.1 Saccharimonadales bacterium (SeqCode)
GCCCTGAAGCGAATACCGGACAACTCTTTCTATTAGGCGAAGTGAAATTTCTCACTGCTTCTTCAGCTGAGCACGCAATTTTTCGCGAGCATGACTAGTGAGAACTGTTTTGAACCACTGGAGCGATGGGCCAGTGTTGCGCTTGGTGATGATCTCTATGTGGTCGCCATTTTCAAGCTGGCGGTCAAATGACACCATTTTGCCGTTCACCTTAAACCCAACGGCCGTTTTTGCCACATCACTATGCACACGGTAGGCAAAATCGAGTGGAAATGAACCTTCGGGCAAAGTGAAGATGTCACCTTTGGGTGAGTAGACAAATATCTGATCTCTAAATAGTCGCGGTTTAAGATTTTCCACGTCGACTTCTTTGCCTTCGCGTAGTTTGGCGGCAACTTCTTGGAGTTCACTAATCCAGGCGAGGTCGGCTGGCATAGCGCCCATCTGACCTTTTTTATACGCTTCGGCGAGTTTTTGCTCATTGTAGTGAAAGCTTGCGGCGAGTCCGCGCTCAGCGTAGTCGTGCATGGCCTCGGTGCGTATCTGAAACTCGACTATCTCGCCGTTGTCGGTCATCACGGTCGTGTGTAGGCTCTGGTAGCCATTGGGTTTTGGCCGAGCTATGTAGTCTTTAATGCGCTTCACCATCGGCTGGTACATGCCATGAATGATACCGAGCACACGGTAACAGGTGGCGACATCATCGACGATGACTCGCAGCGCGATGAGATCGTAAATCTCGTCGATATCAGGGATTTTTTGCAGTTTTTTGTGCAGGCTATAGACGCTCTTGATTCGCCCGTCCATAGTGTGTTCCACACCTTGTTCGGTCAGTTTTTTGTCGACACTATGGCGGACGGTGGCGAGTTTGCGATGACTTTTGCCAAGACGGCTTTTGAGCTCACGGCTAAGTTTGCGAAATGTTTTAGGTTCAAGATACGAAAATGCTAGCTCTTCAAGTTGTACGCGCACCCGACCCATGTTGAGCCTGTCAGCGAGTGGGGCAAAGACTTCGAGCGTTTCGCGGGCAATCTTTTTTTGTTTGTCGAGTGGCATATGCTGCAGTGTTTGCATATTGTGCAGGCGATCAGCCAGTTTAATTATAACGACTCGGACATCTTCACCGACCGCGATGAGAAGTTTTGTCAGATTGTCTTTCGTACTGGGCAAGTAGCTGTCGAGGTTGCGCATACCAGAACGAGCTTTACTAATTTTCGTCACGCCATCGACCAAAAATGCCACATCATGACCAAATTTTTTCTCGATCTCGTCGATCGTAATGTCGGTGTCTTCGAGCGTGTCATGAAGTATACCAGCGAGAATAGTGTCGATATCCATGCCCCAGTCGCACAGGATGCCAGCTACAGCAAGCGGATGGGTAATGTACGCCTCACCACTGCGCCGTTTTTGGCCTTTGTGCTTTTCGGTTGCAAGTGTTATGGCATCTTCGATCTCGACAACCTGGTTTTCGTCGAACAAGCCTTTGGCTTTTGCGAGACACTCACTCTTCTTCATGTCTTATAGTATACCCTACAATACTAGCGGCTTGATGCCGACATACTTTTCGGTGCCGTAAGTAACACCCATGTCTCTCTTGCCGCGTTAGTGGTATACTATGAGCAAATAGCTAACGCTAAAAAAGGATGGGATTATGGCAAAATTAGCAATCAACGGGTTTGGGCGCATCGGTCGCAACGCATTTAAAATCGCTTGGGAGCGCAGCGACCTCGAAGTCGTCGCGATCAATGACTTGACCGACACGCGTACGCTTGCACACCTACTCAAGCACGACTCCAACTACGGCGCGTACGAACACGAGGTCAGTTACACCGACGATTCAATCGTGGTCGATGGCAAAAAAGTTCGTGTGCTCGCCGAAAAAGAACCTGCCAATTTACCCTGGGATGAGATGGATGTTGATGTCGTCATAGAGTCCACTGGTTTTTTTGTCGATCCGGCAAAAGCTCGGGCGCATATTGACCCAGCTGGCGCAAAAAAAGTCGTCATATCAGCTCCAGCCAAAGGTGACGGCGCTGACACAATCGTGCTTGGTGTCAACGACGATAAGATCAAGAGCGCAACCGATGTTGTCAGCAATGCCAGTTGTACCACCAACTGCATTACGCCCGTTATGGCCGTGCTCGAAAGTCATTTCGGTATCGACAAAGCCATGATGACGACCGTGCATAGCTACACCGCCAGCCAAAAACTCCAAGATGCACCGGCCAAAGACTTGCGCGAAGCACGTGCCGCCGCCGAAAACATTGTGCCAACTACAACAGGTGCCAGCATTGCCGCTGCCAAAGCCCTGCCAGCGCTTCAAAACCGCTTCGGCGGCCTCAGCGTGCGCGTCCCGACCCCTGTAGTGAGTATGAGCGATTTTGTGGTGGTGCTCAAACGCGACGTCACGGTCGACGAAGTCAACGACACGTTTCGCGCCGCAGCCAAAGAGCCGTTTTACCAGGGTATTTTGGCTGTCACCGACGAAGAACTTGTCTCATGCGACTTCAAAGGTAACAGCCACAGCTGTATCGTGGACCTACCACTTACGAGCGTTGTCGGTGGCAACATGCTCAAAATCGTAGCCTGGTACGACAACGAATGGGGCTACAGCAACCGCCTCGTTGAACTGACTGCAGATATCGCAAAAACCACTTCCGTATAACGTAGACCGTAGTACGTATACCGTATACAGCGCTAATCACCGAAAAAACTTGACAAATAAACGTAAGTTTGATAAAATACACATATGATTTGTTTTACTATTCATCACGGTCATCTGTTGCCAGCACGTGCTGAATAGTTAAAATTGCCCTCTCAAATAAAACGCCAGCACGTCGCTGGCGTTTTAGATTATAAGTAATTTAATCAGTAGCAAGGAATAACTATGAATATAAATGAAACGTTTCGAATAGATTATCCAGAAGAGACGATGGATGAAATCATACCTGTGTATCAAGCTGCATTTGCGGGTGAACCTTGGTATGAAGTGAGCCGGTGTGCCGACAAAAATATACCTACACGGTGTATTAGTGCGCTAAGTAGAGTGTCGGTTGGGCAGGTATGCACGTTGTGTGGTCAAATACCGCGCGAGCCAGCCTATGACAGGAATGAGCTGAGAGATAGGTTCCGTAACCTGACGTTGGTTCGACCAACTGCATGGTATTTACGTAGTCACGCATTTCGCATTTCCCACTTCCCAAATTCCTGCTAACCTAAAAGCATGACGTGAGTCATGCTTTTTTCATAAGCAAGGAAAACAAATATGTCTCGTTCAAAGTGTTCCCGCGATTTGTACT
>JBAQIV010000041.1:0-11896 GCA_049289035.1 Saccharimonadales bacterium (SeqCode)
CCAGATGTACTCGCGTCGTAGAGAGCGAACTTCATGTTGTAGAGACCATCGGCAACAGGAGTACCTGTGGCATCGAGCAGACGACCCTGGAAGTTCATGGTGGAGGGGGCGGCGGAGACGGGGGAAGCAAAGACGTACCACACAATGCCAACAACCGCACAAAGTGCGGTGAAAACGGCGATCGTGATCTTGCGATACGACGCAAAGTGAACGCTGGTGTGACGCCCTGGATGAATCATGGTGTTTTTAAAAAATGTTTGTTTGTCTCTCTACTCCCCTCGCTGAAGTAGAATAAACATACTTATCATAGCCTTGTCGTAAATAAAACTCAAGCTTTTTTATACAAAATGTATTACAATACTTCTCAAGGTTACTAATACATAAAAGTGAGGGAGATATGGATCTACGATCACAACAGCGTTTCCACGCTCAACCACGCACCGATGCCAGTACGCCCGCAGCGGCATACACTTCACCAGCACCGGGGTTTGAAAACATTGCACCGAGTGCTGCAAAAAAACGTCAACTAAAAAAACCTGTCGTCTACGGCGTGGCTGCTGTCCTCGCCCTTAGCGTGCTGGGGCTCGCCGTCAAAGGCGCCACTAGTCTTGCGGGCGGCGGCGTACTGGGCGTCTCGACGTCTGGCCCGTCGGTGTCGCAAGATAAATACCAGGCTTTGTTCCTAACCAACGGTCAGGTCTACTTCGGCAAGGTCGTCAGCATGAACAGCGACACGGTGACGCTCCGAGACATCTATTATCTCCAGCAAAATGTCCAGTCTGGTACTGACGCGAAAGCCGCGGCAGCTCAGCAAAACCAACTGCAGCTTACCAAGCTTGGTGGCGAACTACATGGCCCAGAAGATGTCATGTACATCGAGCGCAGCCAAGTCCTGTTCTGGGAGAACCTCAAAAACGACAGCCAGGTCGTCAAAAAGATACAGGAAGCTAAAGCGCAGAAGTAATCACCTAGCGCGTCTTCTTAGAAATAGCCGGCGTACCGGCTATTTCTGTATATAACCTCTGTTATTTTAACAGATATCCTCTTTATGATATATTACCAAGCATAAGCGTCTATTGACATTAAAATACATGTATGATATTATGAAATTATGGCTACCACCACCTCTACTAGTACAGGTAACCATAGCACTAAGACAGAACTTGAAAAGTTCACGCTTCACTTCGAGCTGACTCCCCGTGAGAATACTCGTCGTAAGCAATCGGCTCGTACGCAATAGTTGAGCCGCCTGTACCCATACAGACCCCTTGTTACAAGGGGTCTGTATGTTTTACCCACATATACTTAAGGGTTTTCCACTAGCATTTTATATAGCGATATGACAATATATAGTCATGGTATGTTTATTTTGTCAGCATAAAATCACAGATGTAATCAATTCTAGACAACACGCCTCACGCCCGCAGGTATGGCGGCGGCGGCGCTGTCGAGCCTGCCAGGCGGTCTTTACCACCTATGAGACGCCAGCTGCGGCCATGCTGCCGACTGTCGAGTCGCCAAAGCCCCAAGTATTTAGCACCGCTCGTCTTATGGTGTCGCTCTACCACGAGCTACCTGAAAATGATGAACGACCAGATACAGCATGGGAGCTAGCGCAGACCGTCACACAGCATCTGTTAGCGATGCAACTCCTCAAACTATCTCCTGAGAAGATTGCCCAAACAGCCTACGCAACACTTTTGGCGTACGATAAGCCATCTGCTATGCGCTATGGTTTACGCTATAAACTAGTCGAGCTCTAGGAGCTATAAAGACGCTTTACCGTCGGCCTTTATGACTGCTTTGTCGGTCACATCAAAACGCTCAAGGTATTTGCCTAGCAGTAATCGAGTCTGAGAGTTGATAGCTGACAGTGAACCATACACAATACTCGTCAACGGCATCAGTAGCCATTGCAGCAATAGGCCGATCGTACGGTGGCGTTTATAGCGCTGCGGTCGAGGCGGCAAGATCTTAAACGAGATAAAGATTGATATAAAGAGCCCGATCATTGCGATACGCTGTATCATGCTGACAATTTCTGGTAGCTGATGAGCTGCCACGCTGCGCGCTGATTCAGGGTTGATGAGCAGCGGACCAAATGCACCAAAGGTAATGATAAGCGCCGCCGAAGCCCAGCTCACATGACCATCTATAAGCAAGATAAATTTCAAGAGACTATCCCCCAGGGACGCGCGCCGCTTCGGATGAAAGATACGCGAGGCGACATAGGCGATATCTGAGGCGCCATAGGCCCAGCGCCTCACCTGCACGAATTGAGCTATCAGGGTCTTTTTGAGTGTATCTGAGAGCACTGCGTCTTGGTAGATCGGTAAAAACAGCGGTACGACGCTATACTTTCCATCGAGATAGAAATAGCTCCGCCAAAACTGATGACCGTCTTCAACAATCGTGCGAGTACTCCAATAATTCATATCTGTGAGCGGGGCGAGGCCTTGCGAGTGGGAAGCAAAGTTGCGCAGCATATGTGGTCGCTGGCTCACCACGAGGTTCCAAAACGAGTTACCGGTCGCCACTACGCGCATGGGTGCTGGCACATCCCAAATGTTGTTGAGGAAGAGCGTCATGGGCTGAAATGCGGCATGGTACGGGTCGGGGTGCAAGATATATTCGTATGTCAGATAGGCAAAGTAATGACGATGGGGTCGATTATCACTATCAAGTGTTGTAACTATAACATTGTTAGGATCAATCCCCTGTGCCTTAACGTATGCCGAAAGACCATGAGCAGCATAGGTAATATTGCCGCCTTTACCGCGTACTTCTTCCTCGTTGAACGGATGTTTGATAGCTACCATATACTTCAGCCGATGACCGTATTTTTTAACGAGCGTCTGGCACGCTGCCTCAGATTGAGCGCCATCACGGCCTTCGTACGCCAAAATTATAATCATCTGCTCCATGTCGCAATCATTGTCGAGCACCGCCTGAACCGTAGGCTCCAGCACGTCAATACTCTCGTTGTATGTTGCGATAATAACAGCGTTATATACGTCTGATGGCTTTTTTGCATGCGTACGTTCTGCCAAAATAGTGAGATTGCGCTGGTGGTTTGGCGACAAATCGGTACGCTCCAGTGCACCTGCTGGGTCTTCGCAGTCGGCAAGACGTGCTGCCCAGTCGATACGTTCGGCACGCTTCAGCGTGGTGTAGCCGCCAGCAATTCGAGCTGCAATTGCGAGTGATTTTACAAAAAAAGTAATAATGTAGAGCAATATAAATACCGCTGCGAGTAGCGGACTAAAAAAGCTCAAGATAAAGGGTGCTGTGATCATAAGGATACTCAACGTACCCGGCACGATTTCAAACAAACGATACAACGGCGTACGTCGGCCAAGTGGAATTTCAATATCTGTCATAGTGGTTTATTGCGTGAGTGACACAACTTTTACAATTGCTAGGAAATAAACGAGCGTTACCACGAGTATACCAGCGCCCAGCGCAATAAAACCAAGCGCAAAGCTACGACCTTTTAGCTGGTAAAGTTTTGCACTAATCAAAAAGTGAGCAAACCAGACAGTTACCCCAAACACCACGTAGTTCATGAGGAAATACCACTGGTCGAGGGTGTAATTTTTCAGGTCAAAACGCGAGTACCGAACTGGCACGCGTAGTTCGCTCGGTCGAATCATGAGCACCGCCACGATACCAATAACTACCACAATAAGTGCCGTAGCAATCAGCGAAAAGAGATATCCCCTATCGGCGAGGAGCGATCGAATACGGAGCTGTTTTAACATATCTAGTAATAGTATACCTTATTTGGTGCGGGTAAGGAGAGTCGAACTCCTGTCTCAACCTTGGGAAGGTCACATAATACCGTTATACGATACCCGCATGCTTTCTTGATAAGGCAAAAAACATTTGTCATTGAACATTGATCATTGCCTGTACGGCTTTGTCTACGACAAAGCTTGGAGCCGTTGACAGGGATTGAACCTGCGACCTGCTCGTTACGAATGAGCTGCTCTACCAACTGAGCTACAACGGCACGCATGTTATTATACCAAACCTAGATGTTGCGTAACAGATAAGAATTTGCTAACATTAAACAGTCTTTCAAATCCTTTCTGATGGGCTCGTAGTGAAGTTGGCCTATCACGCCTCCCTGTCACGGAGGAGATCGCCGGTTCGAATCCGGTCGGGCCCGCCAGAAAGCACTTGAAAGATTACTGCCCAAGTTGCGCAACAGCAATGTATTCTTTGACTTTTCCGGCCTTTTTAGCAGCGGCAAGTCGCGACTCGAACTCATGCAATGCTATCTTGATAAACTGGAATCGCACAGCTTGGTCTGATTTTGATGTAAGTTTCGCTACATAATACCCGTCTGTCCCATAGATAAGCTCTGTCACCTGCCCCGGCTGTAGTGACTGCACCTTAGCAATCACACCGTTACTATCGAGTGTCTTGAGCGGTACGTCGCCGCTATCGCCACCGTTGGCTTTTGTTGCCTCATCGTCAGACTCAGCCTTAGCAATGGCACCGAAGTCTGCCGCAGGCGCTCTGAGTGCAGCGAGAACACGCTCCGACTTCTGTCGCGCAGTATCATCAACCGCAAAGGAAACCTTACGCTTCAGGAGTTCAGCACGGACTATACCTCGGTAATCATCCATTGACCAGTCATAAAAAGCATTCAGAACAGTTTTTTCGTACGTACTATCGCTCACCTTTTTGCTTTGTAGATCTTTTCTGATAAATTCGCTGACATCACCTTCGGAGACAGTGACTTTGTACTCTTTGGCAAGCTTGGTCGCGTAAGCGTCGCGGATCGCGTTGTCGAGCTCGACACGCTTGCGATATTCGATCTCTTTTTTGCCTTCATTGGTATCTGGGTTGAGATTATTTTGATCCTGTAAATAGTGTATACTGCTGCGAAACCGCTTGAGGTACATGCTATAGGGTACCTGTTCGCCGTCGATCACTGCCACAGGCAGCGGAATCAGCTGGCTAACGCGGTAAATGAATTGGCTACTATTTTGAAAGACATAGAACTGAAGCCAGAGAAGCACACCGGCAACCACCAGTGTCCCGACACTGATGATAATGGAGTTGATGACGAGTTTATGCCGTGAATACTGCACGGGGTATTTAAACCGCTTACCCCCTGCAAGGATAGTCTCACGGTGCTCAGCAACTGTCTCGTTGGTAATAGCACCGCTCAACTCGGGCAATTTTTTACGCCGTTTTACTGTTGAAATGATCTTTTTAATTCGTTTCTTCATCGATTTCCCCGCCCGGACGCGCTGCGCGAACAGCCTCCTGAAGTTTAGTATGAATCTCACTAGGATGGTGTATCTTATCGAGCACGAGATCACCAACATACGTCTGCACAACGATTGTGCCATAGCCGAGAATGTCGGCAGTAAATCCATCTATAGTATAACTAATATTTTGAATTTTTGTGAGTCCGAGGTCGATAACCTTCTTGCCAAATATGGTATTTTGCGTAAGCTGACGCAAACGTAGGTTGGTCACAATAAACACACTAAAATACCACCCCATCCACTGGTACAGAAATAGGATAAGTCCGACGACAAACCCGCCAAGCGATATCCAGAGTAGGTTGAGCGGATCAGCCCACCACTCCGGTATACTTTGCGACGGCAGTAGCGGGATAATAAGTGCTGGTAATGAGCTGATAAGAAACGGTACCAGAAGCATATAAAACCCTTTACGCATCGCTATGATATGCCGTCGAAATACAAACAACACCTCTTCGTCTTCGTGCTGACCCTCAAACTGATGCTTCATATGTATCAGTATAGCGTATTTATATGAGATAATGGGAGTGTTGTCCCGGTAGTTCAACGGATAGAATAACTCCGTCCTAAGGAGCAGATATTGGTTCGATTCCAGTCCGGGATACCACGAATTGTCTAATAGTAGCGAGAGTACATAACCGCTTCACTCGTGAGATCGTAGGTCGGTATGTCTTCTTTTTTACCAAACCACAGTTTAATCTCATTTTCGGCCTCGGCAGCTGTTTCACTGGCGTGTACAATGTTGTGAATTGAGCGCTTTTCGGCGTTGGCAACCGATGGACTGTCGACTGAGAAATCACCCCGGATCGTACCGACATCGGCCTTAAACGGCAGCGTGTGCCCGCACAGTTTGCGGACCATGTCGATCGCTTGCATACCCTCTATGACCATCGCCACCACTGGCCCAGACGTCATGTACTGTATAAGGCTATCAACCACTTCACGACCGATCATCATACGGTCCTCCGTGCCGAGAACGTCCATAGCCGAAACATCGAGGTTGTCAAAGCTGCTGAGGCCTTTGTCACCGAGACGGGCCACCCACGCTTCATCGCTCATCGGATAATGCGCTTTAACTTGTTCGGCGGTCGGCACAAACATCTTCATAGCAACTACTTTTAGGCCAACTTTTTCAAAACGGTGAATCACGTCACCAATCAACGCACGTTTAACGCCGTCTGGCTTGATCATGCAATACGTTCGTTCAAATTTAATTTTTTGGACAGCTGGGTGTTGTGCCACAGTGAAATCTCCTTCTCGATCAAAAGTTATGTGCTTGTCTGCCCTTATTGTAACAGAAGCAGAGTGATCAGAACCACCCCAAGACCTATCCGGTACCAGCCAAATATCCGCAGCGGATGTTTTTGTAGATAGTTCATGAGAAACCCAACCGCCCAGAGGCCACTCAAGAGCGCGGCTAGATTAGCCACGATAAGCGCTGTGCTATTGTCAACAAAGTAGGCACGATCGGCTGATTTGAGAAGGAGCTTCGCAATCACACCACACATAATAGGCAGAGAGGCTAAGAAGCTAAACTCGGCGGCCTTAGCGGCACTCAACCCCATAAGCCGCCCTGCGATAATAGTACTACCCGAGCGTGATGTACCCGGAATCAGCGCGACAGCCTGAGCCAGTCCAATAACAAGCGCTCGAGATCGAGATAGTTTCTCAAGAGAATCGACAGAGCTGCGATGCGGTAGTCGTTCGATCACGACGAGAAAAACCCCAACGACAATCAACATAACCGCCACTACCCACGGACTACTAAAAAATTTGTGTGATTCTATAAAATCGGCCAGCACAAAACCAAGTAAACCGGCCGGTGTTACTGCAATCAGCACAGCTGCTGCTAAGCGATAGTCCTGCTTATGCACTATCGTTGTAATAATATCTATTATGCGACGGCGAAAATAAATCATCAGAGCCACCACCGTCCCAATATTGATCCACTCCAAAAACAAGTGTTCACTTGCCCCGCTCATGGCATACTGTGCGATCACCAGATGACCAGAACTCGAGATCGGGATGAACTCAGTGAGCCCCTGTATGAGGCCAAGAATAATTGATTCAAACAACGACATAGCTCTTAGTATAGCGTATATGTGTCGCAAAATAATGACAAACCGCTTATGATAGAGGTATGAGTACCTCTCACTATTTCTCTGAGCTCATTAGTGATTTTATCGAATACATAGAGGTTGAGCGTGGTCGTAGTCAAAAAACTGCCGAGAATTACTACCTCTACCTGCAACGACTCATCGAATTTGCCGGTGACGAACCGATCACAACTCTCAACGCAGAGCTGGTACGCAAATGGCGGTTGTGGCTCAATCGTTACAAAGGGCCCGACGGTGAGACACTGAGTCAGATCACCCAAAGCTATCACCTGATAGCGCTTCGAAGTTTTTTGCGGTATTGTTCTAAACGCGACATAGAAACTCTGTCGCCCGATAAGATCGAGTTACCAAAAGTCAATCGCAAACAAGTTACTTTCCTGAGCACCGAAGAAGTGGAACGGCTTATTGCGGCAATAGATCGCAATGACGTAAAGGGCATCAGAGACCGCGCTATCGTTGAACTACTCTTTAGTTCTGGACTGCGCGTCTCAGAACTCTGCAATCTGAATCGTGATCACATTAATCTCTCGCGAGGTGAGTTTATGGTACGAGGTAAAGGGCAAAAGGATCGTCCGGTATTTGTCAGCCCAGAAGCCAGCGAGTGGTTAGCGACCTACCTGGCAACCCGTCACGATAGTGCCGTGCCACTCTTTATCCGTTATAGCGGCGCCGAGCCGACTGATCCACGCGGTGAAGACATGCGGCTTACCCCGCGTACCATACAGAGAATTGTGAGTTACTATGCTCGCAAAGCTGGCATCACTAAACATGTCAGTCCGCATTCATTGCGGCATAGTTTCGCAACTGACTTGCTTATGAATGGCGCCGACATACGGAGCGTCCAGGCCATGTTAGGCCACAGTAATATCAGTACGACGCAGGTCTACACGCACGTGACCGACCCGCACCTTCATGACATCCACCAGCGCTTTCACCGTCATCACAAATAATTGTCTACGGACAGTTGTAGACGGTATTTGCCGTATCGGCGACAATCATGTCTTTGCAGATATTGCCTGCTGTTTCGAGCGCGTATTCGGGTAACACATCTGATACACCAAAACTGAGACGAGACTGTACGCGGCGAAAGACGTCGTTGGTCTTGCCCGTAACATCGACCTGGAATTGAACTTGGTTAAATTTAAGAGCCGCGGCAGCGCTATCCTTAGCCCTAACAGTAACTTCAGCCGTACGATTACCCCCGTAGAGCAGCGATAGGCGGACATAGTACTGTCGGCTAGCCGACAAGCCGTTGATTTCTTTGCTACAAGCATAACCCGATGTCACGGTACAGTATGCCGATACCATGGGGTACCCAGACGAGGTACGGAGTAAGCCAGTTGCTCCCCTGTTGCCATCAGCACCGATGCCATCAACAGTTGCACTAACGCCAGACGGATACATAAAGAGTGCTCGCGACTCAGCGTTGACCGTGTTGAGGTCAAACCCACTACCGCTTGTGTCATAGGCAATAAATTGCGCTCGCAAAACTGGTGGTTTACGCTTGGGTGTTGCTCCTAATGAGCGCCAGTTAGCGTCGGTCTGTAGTGACGTAGCGGCCAAATTGTCGACGCCAAACGTGCCATCACTCACTGCCCAGTCAAAAATAACTGAGCTCGGCGTCCCGGTAGTGTTAAGTGGAAAGACGACACTCTTGCCTTCGTTGAGAGAATACTTCAGATCATCGGTCTGGCCGGCGATTGTCATGCAAGTATAGTATTGCTTGTAGGCAGTGTTGGCATTGTCAGTACTAACGAGTATACCGTCGGAGCCAGATGGATCGTTAATGCCGAGCTGAGTACGCAAACCGTTCATGCCATTTTTGTCGCCCAGAAGTGCCGTACAATCAGTACTGGCAAGCATATCAGTACAGGCCGGTTTGCCAGCATAGCCTGACGGTGAGGTGTCAAGGCAGTGCAAGATAAGCCGCTTGGCATCTTCGACACCGCCCTGAGCGGCTGCAAGAGCGCTGGCTGATAGATCGCTATCGGTCGCCTGCCGTTGCTCGTTTGACATGATTTTGATGAAGCTAACGACCAAAATTGAGATAAATATCATAAAAAACAAGACTGTCAGAATCGATACCATACCTGATTGTCGCGACCTCGTTATTTTATCCATGTCATTCCTCCTTAGTTGCCTTGTGCGTACACCGTTGTATTAAATTCTGCAAACGAGCAGTATTGGCCATTTATCTGGCTACATTCATAGGTGGTAATACCTGTTGCGGCATCGGTCGTTGTAGTGGGCGCTTTGTCACCGGTTGTCGAGATGACCATCTTGATAGCATACAGTGGATACGCTACGTCAATCTGCGTAACGCTGAGTTCCTGTATAGCGGTGAGGCCCCCGAGAAGCTCAGTTGCGTCAGCCGCGGCAATCTTTTTCGTTGGATTGTCGCAATAGGCCGTAGCATTATTTGCGATGACGACAAATTTGACCGGTGGGTCGCTTGGAGACATATCGTAAACATTTGTTTGCGATGACGCAGTGTTCCAGGCATACGCACGTCCACCAACGCATAGTCGGTTCGTACCGACGAGCCGCGGACGACTCCCGAAGCGGATGTCACGAGCGATGTTTTCCATCTGTTGCCGGCCAACTTGGTTGATATCACGCATCGCCATACCTTTACTAAATAGGTTGGTCGTATGCATAATGCCGAAGACAACAAACAGCAGCAAAAACGCTATGCCTGTCATGGCGAGCAAAAGCTCAATCAAAGTAAAGCCGCGTTGTCTAATTTGGTTCATATAGCCTCACAACACTCGATAATACTTGCTGGTTATTCGTAGTGGTCGTCCAGCATGCACGGATGTAAAAATCGTGAAAATTCCGCTTTTTGACTGAACCCTGGGGATCGACTTTTTCGATCCATATACCCTGGCCTGGCACCGGCAATCCGCTCGCTGCGGCATATGACGTCTTCAGTTCGTAAACGCCCGGACTCGTGCGTGTCATATAGAATGCTTTGTCCGCCGCTGGCGTGCAGCTATCTTGGGCAGGTATCGCAGCCGACGCCGCTTGGTCACGAATTGTCTTCCAGGCACCAGCTGGCGTGTTAGCCGCTGGCGAGGCACCCTGGCTAGTGACTTTTATGTACTGGTCTCGTAGAAATGCCAAGACGTCGGCTTGCTCATTGAGCAGTAAACGCACCTGTGAGCGTTCAATCGAATCGTAAGCGCCCGCTGTTGCGCGCTGCATGATGGCAAACATACTGACGGTCACAAGGGCAAAGATAGCGAGGGCAAGAATTGCCTCGATAATCGTATCGCCGCGTTGTGACTTTAACTGCATATAGCTGTTGCTCCTGTCCGGAGTGGTTCGAACTCCGTAGTAATAGCTGATGAACCCGAGCCAGAACCAAATAAGACCGCCGCAACTGGTGAACCAGTTGCCCAGTCTTTGTCATTCATAATGCACACCGCCGCAGTGACTTGTCCTGCTGATGAACGTGATGCTAGCAGATAGCCCGTCGCGTTAACTGCAGTCTTAAGATCAGTTGTGATGGTTGTTGCATCATTGTAGTCAGTCGTGTAGAAATAATACGGTATAACCTGAGAGGAGTTGGGACTTCTCAAAAAAGCGATGGCATTGATGAGTGCGCGATTCGGTGATGAGCCAGTTTTGATAGGACCACTACCTAACTTATCCGTCGAACGGCTTGCCTCTTGAAACGAAGCTCCCCAGGCCAGTTCAAATGTCTCTGTGGTTGTCCCGACAACACTCATGGTGGGGCCTGCTGCCGCTAGCTGCGTATATATATCGCCCGTGTCCGGCACAGACATATTTGACGTCGTGACATGCCATAACTTGCCTTGTGGAGATGCACTACTAGTTTTCCAGGTGATGACCTTGCCCAGTAATATACAGCCGCCACTACCAGGACTGGCACTTACTCCGCCACAACCGTCAGCTGCCGCACGTGTATTGACGCCACTTAGCACTTCTTCGTACTGCTTGAGTATCAGACTTTGAAACGAATTGACACTATCAGAAAATCGAGCCTGTCGCGCCATACCGCCGGCACCAACAAATGCCATTATAAGCAAAAGGCCCGATATCGTCAGAAATATCATCACCTCGATCACGGTAAACCCTTTGCCCTTGCCCATCTTGGTTATGATTATAGCGTAGTTACAGGCAAGAAGGAAGAAAAATGTGTGTTATAACGACAAGAAGCTATGTATATACCAGTTGATCAGTTGCTCACCCCATAAAACCGTGACGATACACGCCGTGATGAGAAACGGCCCAAAGGGTATACGCGACGTCTTGGTGAGTCGCTTTGTCACAAGACCAGGTAAAATCACCAGCATACCTATGAGATTGGCCAGAAACACTACCACCAGCGCCCCTTGCCAACCGACAATAAGCCCGAGACCTACGTTGAGCTTGACGTCGCCAAAGCCTACCCATTTACCCGACGATACAGCGTAGAGCAATGCATAGAGGCCAGCGATGATGGCAACGCCGCCAACCATGGTGCCCAGACCA
>JBAQIV010000042.1:0-22923 GCA_049289035.1 Saccharimonadales bacterium (SeqCode)
AGAGGAACTATTTTATATGGTGCTGGGAGAGGGATTCGAACCCCCGTAGGCGAAAGCCAGATGATTTACAGTCACCCCTCGTTGGCCGCTTGAGTATCCCAGCTCATGTGGAGCCGCCTCAGGGATTCGAACCCAGGACCTGCTGTTTACAAAACAGCTGCTCTAACCAGCTGAGCTAAGGCGGCAAAATTGAAAAGTACCGATTAATTGTAGCAAAATAGGTCATAAACTCCAAGAAATTTTATATCGGTTTTGGTATAATAGTTGTATGAAAAAGCTGAGGTATACTAAAATCTCAAGAGATAGTCTTTACTTATTGTACGTATCGGATAAACTATCAATGAGTCAGATAGCAAATAAGTTAGCGTGTTCAGTGAATAAAGTCGATTACTGGATGAGACGATATGACATACCCAGAAGGACACGAAGCGAAGCATTGTACGCTTTAAATAACCCAAATGGTGATCCGTTTTTACTGAAATCAAGCATGGATGCAAATGATAGGGAATTATATGGTATCGGTATGGGATTATATTGGGGCGAAGGAACGAAAGCATCAAAAAATTCCGTGAGAATAGGCAATAGTGACCCTGGGGTCATCTTGATATTCATGAGATTTTTGGAGCAGATATATAATGTAAAAAAAGACGTACTCAGGTTTGGAATGCAACTTTTCACTGATTGTGACACAGAAAGAGCGCTCGATTATTGGTGCAACAAACTTAGTGTAAATAGGTCGCAGTTCTACAAGATACATGTTACAATATCTGGTAGGATCGGCACGTATAGAAAGAAAAATGAGTATGGAGTTGTAACCCTATATTTTCATAACACACGCTTACAAAAAATGCTGGTCGATCAAATTAACAACATGCCGCGATAGCTCAGTTGGTAGAGCGCATCCATGGTGGGTCGCATTTGGCTCCCGCCCGATGTCCGAGAAATCGCCCATCGTATCCCGAATAACGGTCAATATCCGCTCGCGGACAAGACCGTGGCACCCGCTAAAGGCGGAGGCCCGAACGACTGACAAGGGGAGCTTCATCTATGTCGATAGATATGCTCAAGATACAGTCTAGCCCTCGTCTATACATAAAAACGAGGTGTCAGCGAAGGATGAGGTCCCGGGTTCGACCCCCGGTCGTGGCTCCATATTCTGGTATACTATATACAATGAAAGTAGTAGAAAATCTTAGCCTTGCCGAATTGCTAATCATGGCCGAAAAGATGTACGGCACGCTTGTTAAAGCAGATGTAGATGTTGTAAAGAAAATAATGATTGTCGACATGGATATGCATGTCGACGGAGAAGCGTATTTACTCGAGCACGGTTCGCGCCAAGAAGATATCTGGGGCATTAACCTCCATCCGGCTCATTTTGGTACGAACGATTTTATCGAATTTGATTCGATGATAAACATACGTCCACGGCAAAAAAATCCATCGCGTGATGTGCTCGACGAGTCTATCCGCCAGCAAATTCGCGATATCGTGAGTAGTATCATACATGAGTAACCTACCTGCGCATTTTGACCCTGTACGGTGGCGTTCGTACAGCTTATTTGAGCAAATGGGAAACATTGGCTCAGAAGTAGGGCGAACGTTTAGCGCGTTGCGACGAGGTGACACCACCGCGGCCCAAACCGCTTTCTGGCGAGGGCTTGATCTCATCGACGCAACCGCAGAAATACTTGTAGCGCAAAAGTCACCGCGGCTCAAGGAATTACTTCGTGCCCGTGAATCTTTTGCCGAAAACTACTACGCTGGCCACGACAACGGACTCGAACAATACTTTATGCACTATGCCATCGCAGCGCGATACCACTGTTAGTAATCATCTTTCGGATAGCAAAACTTTTTCTCGACGACGAACGTTTCATTGCGGTCAATGAACTCTTGTAAGTCCTCGAGGTTTGCAAATCGTTTTTCTTTTGCTTCAAACTCAGCGTCGCTCAGCCATTCGTTGCGCTGACCGTCAGACTCGGCCAATAATTCGCCACGCGGGTTGACACCACGCACTAGACAAAAATACTTATCTTCAAGCAATTGGCCGTCGGGGTCGTAGTCAAGTTTGTGATAAAACCCAAGTACGGTGAGGTCTGCCGTTAGGCTAGCCTCTTCCTTGAGTTCGCGGGCGGCTGCCTGGAGCATAGTTTCGCCCCAGCGAATCTTGCCGGTTGGTCGCCCCCAATAGCCGTAATACGGCTGCTTGAGGCGTTCTTGTTGTAAATGTTTTCCCTCGGCATTGATGATATCAAGTACCACAGATAACTTAGGCTGTTTCTCTATGACATGCTCGTCGGTGTCCATGCGGTTCGCGTATTCTTTGCCGCGCTGCGTCAGGCGATAGACGCCGTAGGTTTTTGGGACATGTTCGACAAACGTCGCCTCGATGAGCTGTTTGATATGAAAATTTGCATGGTCACTTGTCAGGCCAGTTTGTTTCGCGAGCTCGGCAAACTTTGCCTGCGGCACCAATAGCAAATGTCGCAATATCTTCATTTGTGCACCATGCGCATCAGCGCTATAGTTTGCCATCTCGTAGCTCCTCTCGCAATTTCATCCATATTTTGCCCAGCTCATTACGGCCTTCATGATGAGGCCCCCAGCCCCAAAAGGCGTCTTTCGGTGAGTCTTCAACTAATCGCTCGTTGTTGGTCGACAGTAGGTGTTGCTGTATGTACTCATGCTGGAGTAGTTTGTGGCGGCATATATCATACATAATTGTGGTTTTCACTTGGTCCCAATGCGCCTGTTGTTGCTCTTTGTAACGCTGCGCCAGACGATAGGCATCGTGCGCTGATCGGGCAGTCATAATTTGCTCAGCAATGTGTGGCGCGCTATCAAAAAACCGCGCAGCCTGGTAAGCATGCTCGCTTGTCGACCAAACTCTTCCGCGCCACTCAACCTGAAAGCTCGAAAAATTTGAAAACATATAAAACTCTCGCTCATAGAAACCGATAATTGAGCCGTCCGTACATAGCAACGGGTCTCGAAATGTGTATGCATCTGCGATCATATGCCTCCTTATTCTACTGTCCATCATAGTGTAATTAGCCTCGCACATACAATCCAGTGAAGTGAACTTATGTATTTTTACGTATGTATCTTTACGAACAGAGATACATCTGCTAAAATAGTCACTTAGTTATGGCAAAGAATTCTAAAAGCAAGCGCAAATTGGTTGGACTCGTTAGCAAAGCATCTGGCGTGCGCGCATATTACACGAAGAAAAACACGATGAATACATCGGGTAAACTTAGTCTGCGCAAATACGACCCAAAGACTCGTAAACACGAAGTGTTCGAAGAAACCAAAAAATCTCTTGGTCGCAACGAAGTAAAAGCTCGCAAATCATAGTACGTACACCGTAGTTCGTAGAGCGTATACCGTATAGAGCGCGATAGATAATAGTATGGCAAAGCGAAAACGACTACCTCTCAAACAATTCGTTCGCGGCATCACTGATGCAGCAGTATTGAGCTTTCGAATTGCACCTGGTGCCGTCATGATGAAAATAGGTGGTGGCATACTTGATGCCGTATTGCCCCTACTCACAACGTATTTTGCCGCCGCAACGACCACTGAACTTGCCAACGCATACAATGGTGATTTGGCGGCGGGACAACGAGCGCTCGTGTATGTTGTCATAGCCGTTATCATAGGCCTGTTTAGTACCGTCTGGTCGAGCATCGACAGCTATTTGCAATCGTTACTCCGCTATAGAGTAAATGCAAAGGTGAGCGACATAATGTATGAAAAGTTTCTAGCGTTAGAATTTTGGCGCTATGAAGACAAGGCTACGAAAGATACCTACGACAAAGCCCAACGATTTGCCAATTTTTATTCGTACGTTTTTGATCAGCTTACTTCAGTCTTTTCACAACTATTTGGGGTTATTGCGGCAATTGTGGCGTTGTTTTTGTTCGTGCCCTGGATAGGCTTGCTAGTGCTCGTTGCGCTTGCGCCAGGTATGTACCTGCAGCTTAAGTTGTCTCGAGCCCAAGTTGATCTATGGAACCGAAATCTTATAGCACGACGGTCACAAAGCAATATCGAATGGAACCTCTTGACGCCGCATGCGATTACAGAGCTGCGGATTAATGGGTTGGTTCGACATTTGCTAGCACTGAGAGCTACATTTCGAGAAAAAGACGAGCTAGGGCGACTAGAAGTTGAAAAAAAGTTTCTTGCAAAACAAATTATGTCGAGTATTCTTGAAACCATTGCCGAGCTTGCGAGCCTCGTCTGGATTACGTTTGATATCATTGCGCGTCATCAACCACTCGGCCAGTTTCTCTATGTGCAACAAATTGTCTCACGGGCGATTGGGTCGAGTAATGCGTTTATCAGCACACTGACGCGCATAGATGAAGATATCGCCCAGATGTTTCAGTACCAAGCGTTTATGTCATATGACGAGGCTGCAGCACGCTCTGTTGCGACTATCGCACCGCCAGATACTATTGTGTTTGACCATGTTTCGTTTCACTACCATGGGTCAAGCAAAACAGTTTTGCACGACGTAAACCTCACCATTCGGCGTGGACAGCATATCGCGATTGTCGGCGAAAATGGCGCAGGTAAGTCGACGCTTATAAAGCTGCTTATTGGTCTCTATGAACCAAGCAAAGGCCAGGTCTTGCTTGATACCATCCCACTGAAAGATATCCACTATGACGCCTGGCACCAGTATCTGGGCCTGCTGCAGCAAACGTATCTAGAGTACGACTTTGCTTCTTTGCGCGACAATGTTTATTTTGGCGATGTCAGTCGGCCATTTGACGCCGACCGCTACCATAGGGCGCTGCGCGACGCTGAAGCAGAGGTATTTATAGATGAGCTCAAGCACAAAGACCAAACGTACGCCTCCAAATGGATTACCGAAGAAGACAATGAAGATGATGACGAACGCGGTACGACACTGTCGGGCGGACAGTCGCAGCGGCTAGCTCTGGCGCGTAGTTTTTACCGCGATGCACCATACATCGTGCTCGACGAGCCGACCAGCGCTATCGATGCCCTTGCTGAGTCGCGTATATTTAAACGTCTATTTACTCGTAAAGATAAAACAATCATCACTATCAGCCATCGTCTCGCGACAGTGTCAAAAGCTGATGTGATATATGTTATGGAAAATGGCCGAATTGCTGAACAGGGCACGCATCGTGAGCTTATTGAGTTAAAGGGGGCATATTGCCGTCTCTTCGAGTCGCAGCTAACTGAGCCAAGCGCGGGTCAAGCTGCATAGCCAGCCACAGGCCACTTTGAAACATCTCTTCGATTGTATGAGCGGTCGGATTCGATCCTGCTGCATAGACAATTAGACGGTCACCATACGCTTCGTAGTCAAATCGACCATAATGGTGGCCGAGCACAGCAGTGGTGTCAGGCGTAAGTACGGTCATGACGTCGTCAATATGCTGCAATGGCGCATACACCGCAAAAGTTTCAGCAAATTTATGATCATGATCTGCAAAATTATGCGGCGCATACTGTTTTAGGTCATGAAACTTGGTGAACAAATGAGCGTAGACAATGTCGTCGTAACGATGACTATTGAGAAGCATATGGGCAGGTAGTCTGGTGGTAAGATCAATCTGCAGTACTGTCCAAGTAAACGCTCTTGAGGGCTTATCGGGAAACGAAATGGTATCCATGCGCTCGAGCAGTATTACATCAACACCCGATACCGTCCCCACACAATAATGTCGGTCAACATGACTCGGTGACAGCGTAAAGCCACGTACCATTTGGTGGTCATCGCTATGCTGCGATACGCTGCCAAAGTAGACGAGATCAAATCGCTCACAGGCTTGTTTGAAAATCGAGCGTGAGTTTTTGGATTTTAGCAAGTGCAGGCGTGGGAGGCGATGCATAGACCCCTCACGGTTCTCGGTGGTGAAGCTGTAATATTCGCCAGCGCATATCACGAATCGCATTCATAAAGTACAAGAAGGCGTCATATGGAGAATCATACGGACTGAAATAAGCGTGTACGTCACCGTCGCGGAACCATTTGGTGCACATATAGTAGACATGGTCGGACGTCTGTAGTTTGCGCCAATCGTCAATCAGTTGTTTGTCGCCACTATCGAGCACGACGTCTTCGAGCTCATACAAACAACGCAGCGCTTCTTGCTGCATGGCGTTACCGAGCCATGCACTTAGGTCGCGCTCGGTGTCGGCCCACGTTACGGTGTAGGGCATAGATACAACATCACGCGGGGCAAGTTCGGCCGCTTCGCTGACAGTCTTGAAGTCGTACCAGGGGCTCGCATCGATACGTTTGACAAACTCACGCATGAAGTTAAATATACCTGTGTCATCCCATTGGTGTTCGCCAAATGTCTCATAATCCATAAACAAGTTTATGACCTGTTCGTCGTCGACCGGTAGCCAGCCTAAGTATTTATCAACCGTCAACGGCCATTCTGCCCAGCCGCGGTTTGAAAAGCGAAAGGCAATATCGTCACTCAAACGATAGTTTTTAAGCAGCAACCGTATATTGCTGGTCTGCGGTGGCCGATACACGTAGTTTGGACTGCGCCAGCCAAGTACAGGGTCCCAGCCTTCGGCGAGCACGGCTTTATAACCGGCATCGTCGGCCCAGGCGCCGATCTCGTTATAATACGCAAGCTCGGTATTGCGAAACGCTTGCGGCGTCACGTCAAAGAGTTGTTTGATTTTTTGAGTGTGCATGTCGACTTGAGCTTCAAACTCCTTGCGACTGTAGAAAAATGCTAGGCTATGATGATACGTTTCGGCAACAATATCAACTCGCCCTGTTGCGACAAGTTTTTTAAACCCGTCAAGTAACTCTGGTGCCCATGCTTCACACTGTTCTATGAATGTACCAGTAATGCTCATGCTGACGCGAAAATCCGGGTACGTCTCCAGTAATTCCAACAGCATAGCATTGGTTGGGCCGTACGATTTTAAGGCAACTTTTTTGAGAATCGTCTGATTACGCGCACTGTCTTTAGCCCGTTCGTCAGAGAAATAGTCATGCTCATACCCAGCTTTGAAGATGCTGTAGGGCGATATGCGATACGGCTGGTGAACATGAAGGTAGAGGACAACTGATTTTTTCATGCCGCTATACCTACCTTGGTATATTGATCTATAAACCGATCAGCCAGTGTATTCCATGATTTACCGCGCATTTCTTCAACCGCATTGGCTTTTAGGTGGGCAGCGAGTGACTGCGACGAGGCGAGGTTGATGAGCATATCGGCCAAACGATCTTCGTCCCAGTAATCATATTTCATGCCGTTGCGGATAACTTCACTCGCACCACTTTGTTTGGTCATGACCACGGCTGTACCATGAGCGGCTGCTTCGAGTGCGGTTATGCCAAATGGTTCACTAACAGAGCTCATCACAAACACGTCGGAAATTGCAAAGACGTCGCGCCACTGTTTGCCGCGCACAAACCCAGTAAATAGCACCTTGTCGGCAATGCCAAGTTCGGCGCTTAGTTCGATGAGCTCGTCGCGCTGCTCGCCGTCGCCAGCTACAATGAAGACAAACCGGCCCAGACGATGAGCCGCTTTCGCTGCCGCTCGCATGAAGTTAATCAGGCCCTTTTGTACTGTGAGACGATTGACAACACTCACGACACAATAGCCCTCGGCCTTCATGGCCTGGGCATAGCGATAGGTTGCGCCGTCGACAGTTTCGGCAAAGTCGGTGTAATCAATGGTGTTATGTACCACTTCTATTTTTTCACTTGGGATATGGTATTTCTCAGATATGATGTCCTTTTGGATCTGGCTGATGGCAATGATGCGATCTGCCATAAGCAGTCCCATCTGTTCGATGTCATGGATCATGGGATTGCCGGTTTGTCCCCCAGCGCGATCGTATTCGGTAGCATGAACGTGTGCTATAAGGGGCCGTTTGACAGCTTGCTGCACCGCCACACCAGCTCGCAGCGTTAACCAGTCATGGGCATGAATGGCATGAGGCGGGTGTTTTTTGGCATGACGCACGGCGGTACGTATGTAGTGGTCTTGAATCTCTTGCATCTCAGAGCTGTCGCCATACCAGCTATCGTATACCCAGGTACCATCACCTTTGACGGGTACACGCTTGCTTGTACTGACAATACGCATAAAATCAGTTCCTGGATGCTCAGCGCTATAGGGCAGCACAAAATCAATAGCAACCCCGCGGCCAGCAAGTGCTCTGGCCATCTGGTAGCAGACGACGCCCATCCCTCCAGCATTGTGCGGCGGTAATTCCCACCCTAACATCAATATCCGCATCTGGTGACTGTTCTTTCGGTGATATTTTTACTTCTACTACCTAGTATAGTCCGCTGCTAACTGATGTGCAATACTTCTAATGGTTTTTTTGACAGACCGGGCAGTCATCCTCAGCAATTGATTCAGCTTGCCATGCAGAGATTGCCAGCCGTAGCGGCAATATGTCGTGATACCCGATGATATCGGCACAGCGACGAATCACATGACCAATCCATCCATGTATACGGATCGTTTTCCATTCGAGTAATGCCCAGTTTTTACCGACCGGTATAACAACTGGCGGCTGATAGGGTCGGTATGGTTTCCTCGCGCCGCCTCGCTGTTGCAGGCGAATATCGCGCGCTACAAACACCGCGTCGTGCAGCGCCGTTTGAGCGAGGCCCGAATACGGAGTAAAGGCATTGTCGCCGATGACATAGGTGTGGCGGTTAGTCATGAGATGCTCATCGACCACAACTCGATGGGTTGGACTAAGCTGAAAATACTCAGCGTGCTGTTCAAAAAACGGATGGTTGGCGACGCCAGACGTCCAGACAACCGTTTTGGTTGGCAAAGACCGGCCGTTGACTGAAACTTCATCGTCGTCTTGCCATTCAACCTTTTCCTTCGTCATGACCGTCACGCCAGTGTCGCGAAGACGTCGAGTGACCAGATGACTAGCCGCTTCACTCATGCGCGGTAGTATACGCGGAGCTGCTTCAACGAGTCGTATGCGTATACGGCTATGACGAATGCTATGAGCGCGTGCAATGTGGTCAATGTATTGGGCCAGCGATGATGCCAGCTCGACGCCTGTTGGGCCAGCACCGACAACTACATAGTGTTTGTCGAGGCGGCGTTCGGACGTCAATTCGTCATGGAGGTGTCGCCGAAAACGATGGACTTCTTCGCTCGATTTGATGCCAAAACTATAGCGCTCAAGGCCTTGTATGCCAAAATAACTCGTCACAACACCAAGTGCAAAAACCACCCGGTCATAGGAGTAGTCGCGTTGTTTGCCGCTGACAATACGCCGCGTCGGGTCGTATCCCGTAATTGTGTCATGGACAACCTGCACCGACGTACCGGCAAATATTTCGCTGAGCGGTACAAATGATTGGCGCTGTGCACCGCCAGTCGCGACGGCATACAGGGCAGGGTAATACACGAAGTGATCACGATCTGATATAAGTGTGACGCGCACATGACGCTGACGAGCCAGCAAAAGTGCCGTTTTGACGCCAGCAAAGCCGCCACCGACAATAACAATATTCACCTAACGTTGCTCCGCATAAACAGTCATGCTTAAATGCTAGCAGATAACGCGAGCGTATGCTACAGTCATAAGCATGAAGGGAAGACATGGGCTGGTTATCGCGATTATTGTTGGCGTCGTCGGTAGTCTCGCGTATGCCTTGAGCCAATTCGTACATAACCCTGTCGTGCTTGATCCCAAAGGTAGCGTCGGGGTGCAACAACGCGATCTGTTACTGCTTGCCACGCTGATTATGCTTATCGTCGTAGTGCCGGTCTTTGCTTTGACGGCGTATATTGCACGGCAGTATCGTGCCAGCAATAAAAAAGCGACGTATACGCCACGAGCCGATGCCAGCCGCGCACTAGAAATTCTCTGGTGGGGTATTCCGATTGTCATTGTGGGTATTTTGTCGGTCATCGCCTGGCAGACGTCGCATACGCTTGACCCATTTCGGCCTATCGGCCACGACGCGCCATATCGGGTGCGGGTAATTGCGCTAGAGTGGAAGTGGTTATTTCTCTATCCTGATTACAAAACAGCATCGGTCAATGAACTCGTCATACCAGTTGGACGAACAGTAGCTTTTGATATTGCCTCAGACGCACCCATGAATTCATTTTGGATACCCGAACTGGGCGGCCAAATCTATGCGATGGCTGGCATGAGCACGCAACTTCACTTGGTTGCCGACAAGGCTGGGCAATACCAGGGTGTCTCATCAAACCTCAGCGGTGATGGGTTTGCCGATATGAAGTTTATCGCTCGCGCTATGAATGAAGCTGACCTAACATCGTGGCACTATACAGCTGCCGTGTCAGACAACCACTTGTCTATGAGTAGTTATGAGCTGTTGGCTCGGCCATCCACGGTGGCTCAGCCCGTAACCTATCGTCTCGATGAACCGGAGTTGTACCAGATGGTAATCGATAAATACGGCCTGCCGCATAGCACAATGGCCGGGGAGGGTAGCTACTAATGTTCGGCCGTATGACACTTGAAGCGTTTCCACACAATCCGATTATGATCGGTGGAGCACTCGGCATTGTTGGGGGGCTCGTGGCCGTTATTGCCCTCATTACCTACCTCAAGCGATGGACATGGCTCTATCATACCTATTTGACAAGTCTTGATGCTAAAAAAATCGGCATTATGTACATTGTCGTCGCTATTGTCATGCTGCTGCGTGGTGCAGGCGATGCACTGATGTTGCGCTCACAACAGGCGATTGCGGCCGGCAACAGCGGGTTTCTCGACGCCAATCATTTTCAGCAAATATTTACGGCGCACGGCACCATCATGATATTTTTCGTGGCAATGGGCCTAATGTTTGGCATCATCAACCTGGTGCTGCCGCTTATGCTCGGTGCTCGTGACGTGGCGTTTCCGTTTCTCAACTCGGTTAGTTTTTGGTTGTTTTTTGCTGGCATGGCGCTTATGAATGTGTCGCTGGTGTACGGTGAATTTGCCGCCACTGGCTGGCTGTCGTACCCGCCGCTGAGTGAGTTGCAATATAGTCCGGGAGTCGGAGTGGATTATTGGTTATGGGCTATACAGATTGCCGGTATTGGCTCAACACTTTCGGCTGTGAACTTTATTGCAACTATCTTGCGCAAGCGTGCGCCTGGCATGAGTCTCATGAAGATGCCCATGTTTGCCTGGAGTGTGCTCGGTAGCATGATACTGGTCATGTTTGCGTTTCCGATTCTTACCGCCACACTGGGGATGCTTGGCCTCGACCGCCTCATGGGTATGCACTTTTTCACGAGCGATTTAGGCGGCAACCCCATGATGTACATTAACCTCATTTGGGCGTGGGGTCATCCAGAAGTCTACATTGTCATATTGCCAGCGTTTGGTATGTTTTCTGAGATCGTCAGCACCTTTGCGCGCAAACGATTGTTTGGCTACACCAGTATGGTGGTAGCGCTTATGGCGATAGCGTTCTTTAGCTATATTGTTTGGGCGCACCATTTCTTCACCATGGGTGCCGGGGGCGATGTCAACGCGTTTTTCGGCATAGCGACCATGGTAATTGCCATCCCGACTGGGGTGAAATTGTTTAACTGGCTGTTTACCATGTACCGCGGCAGAATTCATTTTACTAGCCCCATGTGGTGGTTTATGGGCTTCGTTGTAACATTTACTATAGGTGGCATGACAGGAGTGCTGCACGCTCTGCCAGCAGTTGACTTTCAGTTGCACAATAGCTTGTTTTTAGTGGCACATTTCCACAATATGCTGATTGGCGGCGTTGTGTTTGGTTACTTTGCTGGGCTAACCTACTGGTTCCCCAAGATATTTGGTTTTCGGTTGCATGAAGGCTTGGGTAAAGCTGCGGCACTGGCGTGGATACTGGGATTTGTCGTGGCCTTTACGCCACTGTATGCGCTTGGTCTCATGGGCGTCACACGACGACTTGATCACTATGATCCGAACCCGGGCTGGCAAGCACTGTTTATTGTGGCGGCAATCGGGCTTGGCATCATCTTGATAGGCGTGGTATTACAGCTCGCCCAACTAGCATATAGCATCTGGAAGCGCCGTGAGCTCCGCGTTGGGCCCGATCCATGGAATGGTCGAACACTTGAATGGTCAGTACCATCACCAGCACCAGCGTACAATTTTACGGTCATACCAACCGTAACACAGCGTGATGAATGGTGGGAGCGCAAAGCCGCCAAATACCATGCTCCACCTGCCTGCGAAGATTTTTATGAGCCAGTGTCGACGCCAGTTGGTATGATTATCGCCGCCTGCGGATTTATGGCTTGTTTTGCGCTCATCTGGCATATCTGGTGGTTAGCGCTGGTAATGACTGTTGCTCTCGTCGCCGTTATTGTCCGTCGCGGGCTCGCTACTGACACGGAGCATCTTGTTCGTGGTCAAACCCTCATGGACAGCAAAGGAGGAGCCAACTAATGTCGCTTACTGCACCTGCTCACGAAAACCAACACACAACCACACTTGGATTTTGGCTATACCTTATGACCGATTGCTTACTGTTTGCCTCGCTCTTTGCTACGTATGCAGTCTTGCACGGTCGTACGGCTGGCGGACCATCAAGTTATGAGATATTTGAACTCGCGCCGATACTTGTTTCGACAATCTTGCTTTTAACGAGCAGCTTGACCAGCGGGCTGGCGTTGCTGGCAGTACGAGCCCAAAATAAACGTCACGCACTCCGCTGGCTCGCCGTGACGTTAGTGCTCGGACTTGGTTTTATTGGGCTGGAGATCACGGAATTTGCCACGCTAGTTCACGACGGACATAGTTGGGCGCACAGTGCGTTCTTGTCGGCCTTCTTTACACTGGTCGGAACGCATGGGCTCCATATAATAGTTGGTCTAGTGTGGGGCAGTGTTTTGTTGTGGGTGATAGCCAGGCGATTTCGTACCACACCTCACTTAATTAAAAAAATGACGTTGTTCACGCTATTTTGGCACTTTTTGGACGTCATCTGGATATGTATCTTTACATTTGTCTACCTGATGGGGAGTATATATTCATGAAGCCAATCAAGTTAAAACCGCAGTATTCATACATCTTTGGTTACGTGCTAGCACTTATACTTACGCTCAACGCCTACGTGGCTGCAACACTGCATGTCGGAGCAATGACCTCGGGGCTCATGAACCTGCTTATTGCCCTTGCTGTCGTGCAACTTTTAGTGCAGGTCGTCTATTTCTTGCACCTTGGCCATGAAGCACGTCCGCGCTGGAATACCATGGCGTTTATTGTGACGGCAATGGTGCTGCTCTTTATCGTGATTGGCTCAATCTGGGTCATGCATAATCTCGACTACAATATGATGACGCCCGACATGCAGCAAACCATGATCAATGACGAAGGTCTGCATCACCAGTGACCAGGCGCGAGGCATACTATCAGCTAACCAAACCAGGTATGGTGTACGGCAATCTGTTGCCAGCCATAACTGGCTTTGCAATGGCAGCCACGACGAATTTTGATATTGTACGGCTACTTAGCATGCTTATTGGGTTATGCCTCGTCATGATGTCGAGCTGTGTCGTAAACAATATTACCGATCGTAGACTCGACGCTCAGATGAAACGTACTAAACACCGAGCACTGCCACTTCATATTGTTCCGCCGAAAGGCGCTGTGTTGTGGGCGTTTTTACTTGGGATTACTGGGCTAATCATATTGCTTTGGAACAGTCCACCCCTCGTGGCAGTGTTTGCCTCAGTCGGCTGGGTCATGTACGCGCTGGTGTATACCTGGCTCAAGCCTCGTACGCACCTGGCGACAGCAGTTGGGACAATCCCAGGCGCCGTACCGCCATTGGTCGGGTGGTTTGCCGGCGGGGGTGGGTTTGACATGACAGCGTATATGCTATGTGCGATTTTAGTACTGTGGCAATTTGTACACTTTTATACCATAGCTCTCCGCTGTCGCGAGGATTACCATCGTGCCTATGTACCGACATTTACAGAAGTGTATGGCCCTGCTATGACCGCCACCGCTATACGTCTATATGGAAGTCTCTATGTCTTGTTGGTAGGCATAATCACCTGGCAATACTTCGATCGCACAGTGTTGACAGTCATGATTGTGGCGAGTCAGTTGCCGTTGTTTATAGCCGTGTGGAAGCATCACCATGGCATAGATGTCTGGGCTAAGCGTGTCTTTTTCGCATCGCTCATTGCACTGACGTTGTGGGCGTGCCTCACGGCACTTGCTGCGCTACTGCTCAGCTAATCGGCGCGGCGCTTGCATCATACGATGTTCGTAACGATGGCTGGTATCATGGCCCAGCTCGCGAAGTGTATCGACAAGCTGATCATGACTTAGGTGGTCACACGCAATGTTGTTTTGTCGGGCAATCACGTAACCCTGGATCATGTGTTTCATATGTTGGGCGTCACGACGAGTAAATTTGTGAATTGTGAAATGGTCGTCAGAACTAAGCACGCGCGTCGCGATAGTGACCGAGCCAAAAAACGGACCGACACTTGAAGTGACGTTGAGTATGTCTTCGATACGTATACTCATGACATCTTCCGAATAGAAAAACTGTCGTCGTATAACAGTAAGTTTTGTACGATCCAAAATCATCGTATCGGGGAAAAGGGTCAGCGGAAATATGGTGGTTGCACGTGCCAAAACTTCATTGGACTGCTCAAGAACATGGGCGAGCTCGGTAGGGGATTGAACAGGTTTTTTCTGCACCACGCTTACCAGTGATTGTATAAACGGACTTTGTTTGTTGGCAAAATGTACCTCTTTGTTGAGTATGCCTACTGCGAGTAATTGCGCCTGCGTCGCTGAGTGACCGATATCACGGCAAAAGCGACGGACGAATTGAAGACGACGGAGCCGCGAAGCAATGTCTCCTGAACCGTTATCGTTGATTGGTTCGTCTCGCATCGCGCACCTCCTTTGGATTGCATCTCTATTGTAGCGTATACTATGGTAAATTGATAGAACGTAGTGTAGTAGAATAGTCTACATGCAAACAGGGGTGATATCATGAAATATTACGAACATTCAATGTTTCACGGTTGACAAGTATTTTTTCATTTGGTAACGCTTAACGAGCCTATGTATCTCGACCAATTCGCCCGATTTGTTTATACTAGGGTAGGTTACTTATAGGGGCGTCGTATAGTGGTTAATACAGGGGTCTCCAAAACCCCAAACTACAGTTCGATTCTGTACGCCCCTGCCAAAGTGATAAGGCATGCCGTAGTACGCCCCTTGCAGAAAGACTATCTTTTGATTTCCAAATACGAGATGATTATACTAAAGATTATGCCAAACTACACACTACGCAAAACTATCAAAAAAGCACTACCAAAGTCGGTTTTCAAAAAAGTCGAACGCGGTGGCCACTACGCTGAAAGCATTGCGTATTCAGCTAAATACAAATTTCCAGGTCGCGGCATGCATTTTATCGGGGTAACCGGCACCAATGGCAAAACCACGACCACAAACATGATATTTGCTATCATGCGTGAGGCAGGCTACAAAGTCGCACTATTTAGTTCGACATCGTATGGCTATCTCGACGATATCCGTGACGAAGCGACGCACATGACAACCGTACCGTCGCCAATTTTACAACAGCGGCTCCGTGAATTTGCTGACAAGGGCGCCGAATGGGTTGTCATAGAGATGTCGAGTCACGCGCTGGCACAGTCACGCGGCTGGGGATTGCCGTTTGAGATAGGCGTCATGACCAATGTCACGCATGAACACCTCGATTACCACGGCAGTATGGAGCGCTACCGTGACGATAAGCGTAAACTGTTTCAACTGGTCGCCAAGCAGCCAAACGGATTTGGCGTCGTCTATGCCGAAGATCCCTCGGCCAAACTCTTTCTCGAAACCGTACCGAGCGGCGTCAGCTACGGCGTACAGGCCGGTGACATGCGCGCAACCGACATAACGCTCGGCCGTGACTCGAGCAGCTGCACGGCTACCATCGACGGTGATGCCTATCATCTCAACGTCAAGATGCCTGGCGAGTTTAACCTGCAAAATGCCATGGCAGCCACACTTGTGGGCCGCCGTCTCGGTATAGACAAAGCGACTATCGAGCGCGGGATTGCGTCACTCGAAGGCGTGTACTGTCGCATGATGCCGATTCATGAGGGTCAGCCATGGCGAGCCATCGTAGACTATGGCGGTACGCCCGATGCGTTTGAAAAACTATTTGCCGCCCTGCGGCCGACAACGCCAGGCAAATTAGTCGTGGTATTTGGCAGTCCAGCCGAACGCGACAGATTGAAGCGACCCATCCAAGGTGAAATTGCCGCGCGCTGGTGCGACGACGTCATCATCACAGAAGAAGAAAACCGCCACGAAGACGGCAATCAGATCATGGAAGAAATTGCCGTCGGTGCCGAAAAAGCCGGCAAGGTGCGCGGCAAAGACCTCTTTCTCATCGCCAATCGCGACGACGCTATAGATTTTGCCATGACCCGTGTCAAAACTGCTGACGATACGGTGGTCGCAACCGGCAAAGGCAACGAAAAAACTATCGAACGCGGTGACGACAAACTGCCGTGGGACGAACCAGAAGTCGTCCGCGCCGCCATACGTAAGGTCTGGCGTGCGTAGACAAGAGTGATCGAGAAAATTCTTCGCGGTATTTCGTAAGGAGCAGTTGGCCCTGAGGGCCAGCCCCTTGCCAAGGCGAAGGCTAATCAGTTAGCGGCGAGGGGCAGTTGCTCCGAGGGAGATGCCACAAAGAATTTACGAGTGCAATACTTTTAGACTATTTTTGCTGCATCGTCTACAGCTTTGGCGACGATGTCGAGACCGCGCTGGAGTGTTTCGTCGTCGATCGTAAGTGCTGGCATGCATTTGACCACTTCGTCTTCTGGGCCAGCTCGTTCTATAATGACGCCGTGCTCAAACGCAAGCTTGCTGACATCGGCAGCCATAGACGGGTCTTCAAAGACCAATCCTTGTAAGAAACCTCGCCCGCGAATCGTCAAATGTAAGCCAGGATGCGCAGCAACGATAGACTCAAATGATGCACGAATTATAGCGGCCTTACGCGCAACATCACTCACAAGTTTATCGCTCGTCCAATACTGCTCAATCGCTGCCTGTGCTGTCACAAACGCATGATTGTTGCCGCGAAATGTTCCATTGTGTTGGGCTGGTTTCCATATGTCATACACCGGATGAATCAGTACGAGCGACATAGGCGAACCAAAGCCTGAAATCGATTTAGAGAGTGTCACGACGTCTGGTTCAATACCACTTGGTTCAAAACTGAAAAACGTGCCGCTACGACCACAGCCTGCCTGTATGTCGTCGACAATCAGCAGAGATTCATGTGCTTTAGTCAACTCGCGCAGAGCTTGTAGCCACTCAGGCCGAGCTTCGTTGACGCCGCCTTCACCCTGGATACACTCTATGATTGCTCCCGCTGGTGCGCCGTGGTCACGTATAACAGTTTCAAATTGTGAGCGCAGTGTTGCAACCGATTGGTCAACCGGCACCTGCGGGTCGTCGTAGTCGAGAAAATGCACGTGGTCGAGCTCGACACCGGCTACATCGCGGAAATACTGATTGCTGGTGGTAGCTAACGCACCCAAACTTACCCCGTGAAATCCGCGGTGAAATGAAATCATGTCTGATCGGCTTGTGGCTAGACGTGCCAGTTTGAGCGCCGCTTCAACTGCATTGGTGCCAGTCGGGCCGGTAAACTGTAGCTTATACCCAGCCATACCACGCGGCTCTAAGATGTTTTGCACAAAACTATCAATAAACTGTTGCTTTGCAACCGTTGCCATGTCGAGACTGTTGTTGATACCATCGCGAGCAATATATTCCAGCAAGGCTGCTTTTAGGGGTTCAGGATTGTGCCCGTAGTTATTGGCGCCCGCCCCACAAAAGAAATCAATATACTCACGACCTTTGGTATCGTAAATAAACGGACCTTTGGCGGTATCAATGATAAAAGGGAAAGCTTTGTTGTACGAAGCGACGTTTGATTCGTCTTTATGTATGTGATGTGTCATACATTCTAGTATACAACAAGGGTGCTCGCTCACGACTTTTTGCATTGCCCAGACTAGTTTATACTGGAGAGTGCTATGTCCGCGCCATTAGTCATGAAATTTGGTGGTTCGTCAGTCGCCGATGCTGAGCGCATAACGCATGTTGCTGAGATTATCGGCCAGCAAACGCATCGACCGCTTGTGGTCGTTGTGTCGGCTATGAGCGGTGTCACGGACTTACTTATAAAGATTACCGAAAATATTCACCGCAAAGACGCAGATGGCGTTGAAGAGCACCTACGCGAAGTATTTCGTCGTCATCAGTCGACTGTTGGGGACTTTCGCTTTGACCCAGGTGAAAAACATCAGCTTGCTGCAACCATGACGCAGCAGCTCAATCTGCTCAAAACCACGGTTCGTCGCATTATGAATTCTGGCACAATGACACCGCGTGACTATGACGCTATCGTGTCGTTTGGGGAACGGCTCAATATCCATCTCGTGGCAGCTGCCGTGCATCATGAAGGCATCAAGTCTCAAGCCGTTGAAGCCTCGTCGATGATCGTAACAACAGATCATTTTACTGATGCTAAGCCGCTTCTGGAAGAGTCAGCACCGCGTGCGCTAGAGGTATTGGGTGATCTATTTGAGGCCGAGACGGTACCGATCGTCACGGGGTTTGTAGGCGCCACGAAGACCGGTGAAGTAACCACACTTGGTCGCGGTGCCTCAGACTATACGGCGACCATACTTGGCTACTGTTTGACGGCAGCCGAAGTCTGGATATGGACAGATGTGACGGGTGTTATGACCGCTGACCCGCGTATGATTTCAGATGCACAGACGATCAAACAGCTGTCCTACGATGAAGCGGCTGAGCTATCGTATTTTGGCGCCAAAGTATTGCACCCGCTCACCATGGTACCGGCATCGCTGAAAAACATCCCGATTTATATAAAAAACACTTTTGAGCCACAGGCAGTGGGGACAGTCATATCGGCAACCGCTTCATCGCACGGTGTCGTGAAAGCCGTCTCAGTTAAAAGCGGTCTCAGTATGGTGACCGTCCGCGGTAAAGGCGTCTCTGGCGCACCCGCCATACTCTCTAAAGTCTTTGACCCGCTGGCCGAGCACAAAATTGACGTGTTTTTCATCACTCACGCTTCTTCGGAACACAACATATCATTTATCGTCAAGTCGAGTGCGGGCAAACGTACGGTGTCGCTGGTGCGCGAGATTCTCGCCGCCGAACTCGACCAAAAGACCGTAGAAACTGTCGATTTACAAAATGGTTTGGCGTTGATTGCCGTCGTTGGGAGAGAAATGGACGATATTTCCTCTATCACCGGACAATTATTTATGGCGCTCGGTGCAAGCGGCGTAACAGTACTGGCTATATCGCAAGGTTCATCGGACCATAATATTTCATGTGTTATAGACGATCACCAAACCGCCGTAGCACTCAAGACATTGCACCAGACATTTAAGCTCGTGAGCGACAAAGCGTCCCGCGTTACATTTCAAACGTTATTTGGGAGGAGATAGTATGGAAACGTATCGAGTTGGCATATTGGGCGCAACCGGCATGGTTGGACAACGATTTGTGACGCTCCTTGAAAACCACCCGTGGTTCCAAGTCGTTATGGTTGCGGCGTCACCAGCTTCAGCCGGCAAAACCTATCGAGACGCAGTCGAAGGGCGCTGGCACATGACCACGCCGATTCCAGCTGGTGTTGCCGAACGTAGGGTCTACTCAGTAATTGACGATCTCGCACATATTGCCGGCCAGGTTGACCTGGTGTTTAGTGCGCTCGACCTCGACAAAGAGACAATCCGTAGCATCGAATGCGAGTATGCTGCTGCGGGGGTTGCAGTTATATCAAACAACTCGGCGCATCGCTGGACCGACGACATCCCCATGATCATGCCTGAAGTGAATGCGCACCACACGGCACTCATCGATACTCAGCGCGCCAATCGCGGCTGGACAACCGGCTGTATTGCCGTGAAGCCCAATTGTTCCATCCAGTCGTATGTTTCTATCTTAAATGCCCTCAAACAATTTGAGCCTACCGATGTTTCGGTAACAAGCTTGCAAGCCATATCGGGTGCTGGCAAAACCTTTGCCACGTGGCCAGAGATGGTCGACAATGTCATACCATTCATCGGTGGCGAAGAAGAAAAATCAGAGCGTGAGCCGCTCAAAATATGGGGTGAAGTTACTGAAAATGGGGTAAAACTTGCCGAAAATCCGACCATTCGTGCAACGTGTATACGCGTACCGGTTTCAGATGGCCACCTAGCAGCGGTCGATGCGACGTTTGCTCGGCCACTGAGTGAGCAAGTAATCCTTGAGGCTATAACAAACTATGCATCGCCACTGCCAGACATGGGGCTGCCGTCGGCACCAGAACCGCTTATACAGTACCTGGCTGACGACAACCGCCCGCAAACGAAACTTGATCGTGAGTATAGCCACGGCATGGGCGTGTCGATGGGGCGTTTGCGTGCTATTGATGACCATCGGTGGCAATTCATTGCATTATCACACAATACTATTCGCGGCGCAGCAGGCGGGGCGATACTTATGGCAGAGTTGTTTGCTCATGAAGGATATATCGTACGCCGTGGACAGTAATTTTTATCAGCAAAACGAATTTGCTATACTGGCTAGAGTATGAAATCACTGACATTAGCGCGTCCGATTGTAATTATGGTAGTTGGTATCCCCGGCTCGGGCAAAAGCTTTTTTGCACGGCAATTTAGCGATTTGTTTGACGCGCCAATTGTGAGTTTTGATGAGATTCGACACGTGTTATTTAGCGACCCGCAGTTTAGTCGAGATGAAGAGACGTTGATTGCCATGGTTATGCGGCTACAAATGAAACAATTGTTTCGAACCCAAAAAACATTTCTGATCGACGGTGGCCTCAACACGCGCATGGCACGTATGGCAATAGAGAAGCTCGCCAAACAGTACGACTACGGTACCGTGACTGTTTGGGTACAAACCGACGAAGACACGTCGGGCTACCGTTCAACGCGCCGCCACGCCAATCGCCCAGGTGACAAGCTCAATACCTCTATGTCAGACAGCGTCTTTACCAACCAGGCAAAGCGTATCAATCCACCTGAAGGGAAGGAAATGCACGTTGTCATTAGCGGCAAACACACGTTTGCTACCCAGGCCAAAATGGTGCTTCGACGCATCATTGTCCCACGTGATCTTACGGCCACGCACACGACAGCTCGACCAGAATCTGCCACACCCCGAAAAAATCTATCTGTCCGCTAATGAGTAGCCATAGTTTTGTCGACCAAGAATTTGGTGTTGTGACGGTTCGTAAAGTACCGAGAAGCACCCATATAAAACTACGCGTCAACGCCCACGGGGCGGTGTCGGCAACTATGCCTCGTCTGGCGCCACTATATGTTTTAAAGCAATTTATCGACTCATCGAGAGCTGATTTGCGCAAGGCAATTGCCTCAGTCGTCGTCAACGCACCACCGCTCTATAAAGATGGTGACCAGATTGGTTCATCGCATCGTATTGTTGTGGAACACGCTATGACCAATTCGGCTCGTGTAAGTGGACAGACGATTGTCTGGAAGGTGAAGCCCGGCGCTAACATGACGTCACCAGCTCAACAAGACATCATACGACGTGCCGTCAGAAAGGCGCTCGATGTCGAGGCCAAAGCGTACTTACCGCGACGTCTTTCGCATTTGGCTGAGCGTTACGGTTTTACCTATTCATCGGTCCGCTATAGCAACGCCAAAGGTCGCTGGGGAAGCTGCAGTAGTCGGGGCGTGATTAGCCTCAACGTCGCACTCATGCGTCTGCCAATGCAGTATGTCGACTATGTCTTGGTTCATGAACTGGCCCACACCAAGCACCTCAACCACTCACTGGCATTTTGGACAGAGGTTGCACGGTGCTATCCAGACTATAAAGCGGCTCGCAAGGCGCTAAAGACCTATAATCCGTATCTTTGACATATACATTTTGCGTTTAAGCAGTTACAATATGGGGTATACATGGGTGGAAGTGTCTTTGAAAAACGTGATAAATATTCGTTGCTGCTAGCATCATCCTTGCGGCGCACGGCCGCGGTACTGGCGTTGTTTGTGACGCTATATGCTATCGCCGCTCAGTACGGTGCTGTCGCCACCTCGCCACTCTATAGTCCGCTCAGTAGTGTCACTGTGGCATCGCTCACTATCCTCAGTGCGTTGTGGATCTATCACCGGCGTAATACCCGAAACGCCGCAACCGTCCGACTGTTTTTACTGCCATTTCACCTCATAGGGGTACTGACTATGGTGCTGATCACCGGATTTATGAGCCCACTCACGGTATTTTGGGCTATATTGATAGCAATCACTGACATACTTGTGTCGCGCAAAGCTATGTTGTATAGCATTGCACTCCTTATTATGACGGCATATCTCAACATTATGCTGCTTGCTAATCTCGAACCGGTTGCCGTTGCATCGCACCTGATCTATGCGCTCATAATCATTGTACTCGCCGGTTTTATCAGCTCGCTACAGGCTGTCCAATACATTGAGCACAAAGATTTTGTGAAAGAAAAAGCCGAACACACCACTCAGCAAAATCAACTGCTGACGCTTCTCAACAGTGTCAACGAAGCGATTTTGAGTGTCAACGCTAGCGGTGTCGTACAGCTTTACAATGCCGCTGCGCTCAACTTACTCGACACCAACCAAAATCTCAACGGCAAGAAAATCGATGACGTTCTCAGCCTCTATGACGAAGCCGACCAAGCTGTGTCGCTCATAAAAGAAATCAAGGTCAGCGGGCCCACGATGGTACGCACTGACCTCGCGCACCGCTTCTCTAGCGACGAAGCGATCAGCCTCGCTATCAACACCTCACGTATACGGGGAGAAGACAACTCTATACAAGGCTATATCT
>JBAQIV010000043.1:0-2171 GCA_049289035.1 Saccharimonadales bacterium (SeqCode)
GTAGGCACACAGTTTCAGGATCTATTTCACTCCCCTCCCGGGGTTCTTTTCACCTTTCCATCACTGTACTTGTTCACTATCGATCGTATATTATGTTTAGCCTTGGCAGGTGGTCCTGCCGGATTCAGACAAGGTTTCTCGTGTCTCGTCCTACTCGAGAAAACAAATATAAGGTCAACGTCGCTTTCGCGTACACGGTTTTCACGTTCTTTGACTAGCCATTCAAACTATTCTGCTAGCAACGTCGATTTCTTACCTTACTGAGAGAGTGTTAGCTCCTCATCGCAAATGAAACATTTCGACGAATCGAAATCTTTCACTTGGTCATTTGTAAACTCACAACACCGTGCTTTCATTCGCCTAACAGCTTATGCGCATAGCACATGATCTAGCATAGATCATAGACCATAGACCATTAATATATCAGGTAGCATAGATCATATGAGCCACATTGTAGCTAAAATGATAAATGAAAAATGTTAAATTAATGATAAATGATAAATGATAAATGATAAATCTTGTGCTATGCACAAGAAAACAAGGTTTGGGCTGATTCCGTTTCGCTCGCCACTACTCCGGAAATCGTTATTTACTTTCTCTTCCTCGCCCTACTAAGATGTTTCAGTTCAGGCGGTTCCCTTTCAATTACCCTATATATTCAGGTAACGATGCATACGACATGACTCGTAGCGGGTTTCCCCATTCGGAAATCCCCGGATATGATGCTTGTTGACAGCTCCCCGAGGCTTATCGCAGTCTTCCACGTCCTTCATCGGTAATATACGTCTAGGCATCCACAGTGTGCCCTTGAGTACCTTTTTATGCATTGGTCTTGACTAGTAATCGGTAATTACCGAATTACTGCCGTCAATCCATTATTTACTTACTTTGAGAAAAAACTAAATTGTTAAGTTGCTCATGAACCTCCCTTGAGGTCACGCGCTGATTCCACGTTGCCCTGGAATAATACCGTGTGATCTCAAGCCCGTCTGCCCTTGGGCAAATAAATAACCCCTGACGGCGAATTGTGGTGATGTTCGGCGCTAGAGGTTTCTTCTAGAAACATTTGCTCGGTAAGAATTGATTATACGCGCGTATGCAATGTTTTGCAAGTCTTTTTTATAGATAAAAATGGAAAATAGCGTTGTTTTTTCAGCAATGACTAAAACATAGTCATGAGACTATCTGGTATTGAGCCAGAGGCTCGTCATAGTATTCTCTCGCTTCGCTCAAGATATAATGAGCTAGGTCGATATTTTTTGGTGGGGCTATCTGGACTCGAACCAGAGACCTCGTCATTATCAGTGACGCGCTCTAACCAGCTGAGCTATAGCCCCTCCAGGAAATATCGACGATTTTTTAATGTGCTCCGCTTCGCTACGCGCCGCATTATCAGTGACGCGCTCTTTCGGGGTCCCCGCAAAGCTTGCTTTGTGGGGCGGTAACCAGCTGAGCTATAGACCCTCCAGGAGAAGTTAACGCTAAATAACGGATGGTGGAGCATGTCGGGCTCGAACCGACGACCCCCTGCTTGCAAAGCAGGTGCTCTAGCCAACTGAGCTAATGCCCCATCATCTGCTATCTATCAATTTGTTAACGAACACTTACAAACTGCCACTAGCAGTTCTCACCCCTGCTTGTTAGTCAGGTGCTCTAGCCAACTGAGCTATGTCACCATAAAAGGTCACTGGTAATTGTAACAAAAGAACAGAGGTTGTGCAATAAAATAACCGCCTACAGTAGGCGGTTATTTTATGTTTTACAACTTAGCAGTGCAATCAACCTCGTCACATTTGGTGAACTTTGTCTCTCCGCCAGATGGCGGATAAGTTGTTATGTAAGCTCAGCATAACAACGAGACCGACCTAGCTCGGTGCACCTCGCGAAAGCGAGGAGCACGAGCAGAAGTTAGATTTTAGATTATAGATTTTAGAAGAGTCACAGAATTGCATAATAGCTGCAATTTGCGCTAGTCCAAAATCCAAAATCCAAAATCCAAAATCTACTCGCGACTCGCCTTAGCGAGACGCACCGGCATAGTTTACTCCCTAGAAAGGAGGTAATCCATCCGCACCTTCCGGTACGGATACCTTGTTACGACTTAACCCCAATCATGCCCCCCACCTTAGGCCGACGAATCGGACTTCGGGTGTTGGTCACTTTCATGGTTT
>JBAQIV010000044.1:0-18531 GCA_049289035.1 Saccharimonadales bacterium (SeqCode)
GGTTCCGGTTGGCCTGGGAAGAACTGCAACGGCTCCTTCGTATGCCGCTGCTCCCACCGATACCAGTACAGGGGCGTGGGGAAAAGTGAGTGTGGGTCAGCCCACCAGCTATGTCCATAACTCCGTATTATATTTTGTGACATAAGTCTATCCAATAGTTTTCTATTAGCCTCAGTATCTTCAATCGATATTCGTTTTCGTGTATTTGATGATATTTTACGTAGCTCAGAGTGTGAAGAACGAGCAAAGATACTCTTTAGGGTTTCTTGGCTTATGTCATTTGGCATGCTATTTATAACCCGTACTAGAGTTTCCGAACTGATTTTTTCTGTGATATATTCGACCGTCTTTACATCGAGTGGAATCTTTTTATTTATAATTAGTTTTGCATATTGCTCAGCAGCGTCATGTTCAATATCTCCCATCTCTTGCGTATATTTTTTTGCTGCTACTATTCGTATTGGCTCGCTGAGTGTAAGGTCGCTGAGGATATGATTAATGTCATTAATAGTAACAATATCACCTATATACGTTGTCGCATCTTTCGAAACCGAAAGATATGCTTTACGAGTTTTCCAATCTTGGTTTTGAATTATTCCATAAGATTTTGCAGTATCAGCAATAAGCCCCTGAGACAATAGTTTTCCGTACAGTTCTCCGTTTTGCAGATTGAAGAAACTGACATTAAGTGTTTTTCCGCGACCAGCAAACATATTTGCTACATAATTAACCTTCGAATCTACGTTAACGGAAGGGCTATTTAAAACATCTCTAAGCAATTCGTCTCTCGCAGTTTCTTCATATGCTTCATATGCATTATCTAAGTTCACCTCACCATTTATAAGATTCAGATAACTTGCTAGATGCTTATCAAGTAATTTAGCCTCCTCCGGTTTCGAGTACAAATAGTAATCTAAAACATTTTGGAACGAAGATTGTACAGTTACATGCTCACCGTCCATAACGTGAGCCCACACACCCTTATCTAGCGAATTTATATCTTCTACGATACAGTTAGATGTGTCTGCAAGTTCAATAAACTCATCAAATAGCTCTCTTTTCTCGGTAAATACTTTATTTATAATTTCTTCAAAACCCTCTAAGCCTTTTATGCTGTGTTGTTTCGCGCTTGACGTCTTCAATGTAATTAAATATTCATCAAGGTTATTAAGCAGATACTGAAATATAGTGGCACCATTTTCAACCTTAAATAGTATATTATCCATACTAAAATCTAGATTTTTAACAATGATTTCAAGATTATCATTTGTTATTTGGTATAAATTATTCGCTATTATCTTTTCGCGAGCATTATCATTTATTTCACCTAGGAGTATACGGTGAGTGATTTGCTTTAGTACCGCGATTCCAGCTTCTAGATGCTTAGATACAGGTTTGGCTGTAGATTTTGATAGGGCTGTAATCCGTTTTAGGTTATTTACTATGTACAGTTCGGCTTCCTCGCCGAATAAATATTTATGAGATGTAGATGCATTTTCGATTGCCGCATTCAACAGCGATAGTCTTGTTTTGTCACTTATGTTGCCAAGAGATACTATTGAGTTGAAAATACTGAGATAGCCAGAGCTGCTCAATAGACCAATTAGTGTTTTTAATTCAATAGTCCTTTTTCTTCTCACAAGCTCGATGCAGATATTTGTAACGGCCTGCTCATTATTGGCCAGTAAAGAGATGACTCCAGGTATCATTTTTTTGTCATTGCGATGTATAAGATAACCTAAAATACTTGCGTTGAACATACCCGGGCCAGTAGCATATGCGGCATCTAACGATTTCATAAGCTCTCCGAGGTCTTTGTCGCTCAGATAGTATTGCTCATCATACAGACCACGCTCGATATATTCGTGCCTGTAGTAGAGAGCGTCTCTAGAGAGAGCCCCCTTATACGTTGAGAAATACTGGAGATAATAGTCATCTATATACCCCTCTTTAATAAGAATGGGTAGTGGGTCCATATCTTTTGGCAAACAGTCTTCGACGCTGCCTTTGAGCTCATTCCTATTTTCAATTTCAATATGAGACTTAACCGATGCATAGCGAAGCTCTTCAATAAGACTTTTATTTCTTGATACTTGTTGATTTATTTTTTCTGCTTCAGTTTTTTCCAACTCGTTAAGATTAATGGCCTCACCAATGTGCGCTTCGAGCATTGCGCGAGTCACTATAATTGTGTGTGAAAAACTTGAGTTATGTGGATATGATGTGTGCGACCACTTTAGTTTGAAAACAGGGTCTTCAGCTTTTTTATTTTGTAGTTTATCCCAAAAATCTTTATCTATATAATCTTCATCAACCTCGTTGTCTTCTTCATCGCACACGATATGCGTAAAGTATTGGTCATCTTGCCCGAGCGTATCTAACATATACTTTGTCGATAAACTATAGGCATTTACCTTGTCGTTAATAGTTGAATGGCTTTTAAGTTCATCTAGCGAGGATTCAATAGTTTTCTGGATGTCATCAATTCTGCTTCTTTTGATATCTGCATGCCTACTTATGAGCTGAGAAAGCATATTGTCATGGTACTTTAATTTTCCAAACTCAGAAGGATACATGTTTTTAAATACAATCATGGCAAATAGGTTATCGGTGCGCAATCGAAGGGTAGATTTTTCGATATTTAGCTGTTCTGCAAAGACTTTATATTCATTGCAAATATCATATATTAGTCGCATATCAGTAATGTACCGGGCAGCAATCTGTAGAACATGGTCACTAACGCTTAGAGATTTTTCTTCTGGTAGATTGTCTTTAAAGTGTTTAAGTGAGTTTTCAAACGTAAGAAAAGGTACGACTGGAATAATTACATCAAAGAATTTCGCACGGCTGATTCCAGCGTCGTCTATCCCATCATTATCAAAAAGACTATCTCTGACTGCATAAATAAAGCGAATGGGGCGCTTACTCAGACTCCTGGCATCGTTTAAAGCCTTGTTCAATGCTCGAAGACGCTCAAATATTAGCAGGTTGTGGAATCTATCTAAGTCCTCGAAGACGATAATTTCGTACTTCTTACTTTCAAAAAGATAGATGATTTCGTCTAGGTAATCATCAAAATAATTCTTGCTACTCGCAAACGATACAGATAAGCTACTACTACCGACTTTCTCTAGAATTAAGCGTCCAATGGTTGTAGATGTAACATAGTACACGAGCAGAAATAACATAGCGACGATTGAGCTGAAAACAATAATTTTAAATACTTCAGGCTCTAGCCATGGAAATACGGGAATATGCTTCACGAATTTTGACGATAGTTCCAAGATTTGTCTGTATAGAAAAATGAGTGAAATGCCTACAAGAAGAAGTGATATTGCCAGATTATTTTTTACGTTCGGCGGTCCAACCCTACTAAATTTCGAGTAAGGTAGGGCGTTACTCCTTTCCCGAAACATTAATTGTTTGACTATTTCTTTCTGAATACCGTTTGCTTCGGTTCTGTCTGCGGCTCCGTATGTATCGGCATAAAGAGGCAAGTCCTCGGTCTTTATTGCTGAAAGGTTAGCTTCATCGTTTTCTGGCCGAATATCCTTTTTGACTGCGTCGTTTTGTTTAGTTGAATTTAATGTTGCAAACGAGATAATGACGACTTCGTTTTTTCTTTCTTTTACAAACGCACGAATAATACTACTCTTTCCCGTGCCGTACTCACCCGTAAGTGCAATATTCCTGTTTGATAAGTTGTCAAATTTCTTATCAACTTGCTCATATAACAGATTTGCATAGTACTTATTTTCAGGTATATTCTCATTAGGAGCTAGTGAAGCAAGAGATGGTCTGAGCGGTGTTTTATAAAGCCAGTTCTTTACCAGACGGTAGGTGTTTTTACCTTGAATACAAGTGCTTATAGATACTTTTTTTATCTGCTGAAATAGTAAACGGGGTATATTCTGAGCTATTTTAAAAATATTCCTACTGTTTGCCATAAAGGTCATTATAGTCCTAACATGTTATATCAGAAAGCGCAACCAGTTTAGTCATTGCTATGCTCTACTAAGCACCGGCCCGATAAGTTGAGCAGCTCGGCAAGGGCCTTTAACCGAAATTCATCAATATCAATGGTATTCAAACTTTGAAATACGCCCATTATCTGGCACCACGTAAATGCCCCACTTCTCGTGGGGTTTTTACGTGGTATGAGATTAATAAAGATCCTAACTCTCGACCTCGTCAAAGAAGAAAATAGTCGAGATTTGCTCCTGCGGCGCTGAAAGCGACGTCGAGAGCCTAGAGTCTCTTAACCCACATCAGCAACAGCCGTTGTAAGAAATTTTGGTATCGACCCCTGTTCATAATTGTTTGGTAAAATGGCAAAATATACGATTTTTTCTTATCGACAGATTTTTAGGTAGGTAGTGCGTTTACAGGCTTCTAGAAAATAGCTGGTGCTATGGCCAGGGGGGCTGATATTATAGAACTATGTACGTAGTTGATGTAATGGTCTCTCGATCGCTAATTGACGGACAAGGTGTGTTTACTAATAGCGATATTCCGAAAGGCAAAATCGTATGGTTATTCCAACAAGACCATGACCAAAGACTAACTGATGATGAGTTCCGAAAACTACCATCAGACAAAAGAGAACACCTTTCCCATACAGCATATTTTTCACCATGGTCAAATCTCTGGGTATTTCCACCGCAAAATGACCCGGCAGAGTACACCAACCACTCAGGCGCCCATAACCTATCTGTTGTGTTTGATGAGAATATATCGCCTGAGCCTTATTTTGTCGCAAATCGAGATATTAAAGCAGGCGAAGAGCTGACCAACGACTATACCGAATTTGATGAGATAACCCGCAAAACTAAACCCGATTGGGCAAAAGGACAGTAGCTGCCTACTGATTCTTGATGACAAATGGACAAACCTTAATATGCGTGCGCAGTTGGCTAATACCGTGAATCAGTTTCTGTTTCGATATCTTCATTGTCTTGCCTTCCCATGGGTCAAAAACCGCATAAAACTTTTCCGTCTGACCCATCACGAGCACAAAATGTGGTAAATGTGTCCAGCCATTTGTAATATTGTTGTCTATATAAACAATATAGGGTGGTTTGAGCGAATCGAGTAACGCCTGATTGTTTACGTGATGAACCATAGCTATGCGCGGATGGTCAACCCACTGACTCAATACATCAAGATAGTACGAATTATCAACATAGAGTGTCGCTGATTTGTCTGTGTACTGGTCGAGAAATGTCATGAGACAACCTAGTGTATAATTTTCTCGATACCGAAATAGTCCTTCACTCAGGATGGCCGCTTCCTGCTTACGCGTCGGCTCAATCCCAAATAAATACATGAGATCAACCACCAGACAGCCTTGGTTGCTCTGCTGTTTGTAATTCATAGTAGTTAATTGTAGGTTTTATAATTTTATTGGCAAGCGCCAGTTAACAACCGGCACACAGAGAACTATAATGAGAGTACAAGGAGGCACGATGAAACAATGTCAAAGTTGCGGTATGCCGCTCGTCACGAAAAAGGCCGGGGACTGTCGAGGGACTGAAGCCGACGGCAGCAAGAGTGAAAAATGGTGTTCACTCTGCTATGAAAATGGTGCGTTCAAAGGTAGTGATTGTACCGTGGAGCAGATGCAAGACATCGTCGACAGAGCCTTGCGAGAAAACGGCAGCAACGCCGTCTTTCGGTGGCTCGCGAAAAAACAAATCCCTCGCCTCGAGCGCTGGAAGAAATAGAGCGTAGGAGCGAACGTGTATAGTCGCTAATAGCTGAGACAGATTGGAGCATTTAAGAGTTATCGTGATCATCAGTGGTTGCGATCAAAAGTTGGGCGGCACGGCGACGCTGCTTGGCTTCTACTTCCTCTTGCTCTTGCTTGAGTGCAGCTTCGAGGCGTTGCTGCAGATCGTCGAGTTCACGACGTTTGTCCTCCAGATCTTTTACCCAAAAATCACGAGTTTGCTGCGCTTTTGCTATGATAGCATCTTGCTCTTCTATCTTAAACTGCGTGCTTTGCAGCTCAGAATTTTTGCTATCTATCTGGTTACGAAGTGAGTCAGATTCTTTCATAGTTTTATGATACGACAAGGCAGATAAACACTCTGTGACTCAGCTCACAATCCCAGGAAAAGTATAGTTTTAGCCCGTAATAATCATAACTACGCCGACAAATGCCAACCCAGCCAAACCAAATCTCCACCCTAGCGCTGACCGTTCATGCAAAAACAAATAGCCGATCAGAGCCACGACGATTACTTTTGACGCAGCGATAGAGCTAACGAGCGCGGCATTTTGCGTAGCGGCCATCGCGTACACTACGCAGACTCCAGCAAGCCCCCGTATACTACCAAGACCAATTATGGCACGATTACCGGGACGCACCGGCAACAATGCCCGAGGATCACGCTTCCCTACCAGCCAAGACAGTATAAGTGCTTGCGTCCCCCAGCCAATGATCATATATGTCGCAATAGGCACAGTCGTCAGCGCAACTCGTTCGATGAGCGTCGCAAAGCTGATGAGAACCGAGGCCAAAAATGCCATGATGATATAGCGTTTCAGTAATTTTTTGTGTGAACGACGATATACTATGAATGCAAACGATACGCTTGAAACAATGATGAGCACCGCCCCGAGCCACTGCGGCAATGAAAGAGTATCGCTCAAGATCACATGTGCAAGCACTATTGTCACAACAAATTTTGACGTGTTGACGATCGCATACAACGACGCTTCAAGCCGGGTGTAGACTCGATAGATCATAATATTGGCGATAACATACAGGCAAGCTCCAGTAGCAATCAGTAGCGTATTGTAGACCGATAGCAAATCGACCCGCACCCCAAATACTAGCGTGGCAACAATCGCTATCGGAAACACACCCCAGATATACATGAGAGCAGTTTGCCGAAGAGCTGTGTCGCGGTGCTCACGCGCAATCTGTCGATACCGCACAGCGATCCATGCCTCAAGCACTAGCTCAGTAAAAATAGCAAGCCACCAAAACATATCGTATTTAACTATACCACTCCGTACATTGCATAAGCAGTATTGCCCCTATATACTTGTGGGCAATATATGAAAACTAAAAAGATAACCCTCCCGACAAAGCCCCTGCCAAGTGCGCCGCCGCTGCGCAAAATGATCGGACCAAGTTTTATACTTCTTGGTCTCGGGCTTGGCAGCGGCGAAGTGATTATGTGGCCATACCTTGCGGCACACTATGGCATGGGAATTATATGGGGTGCGGTCATTGGTTTGACGTTTCAGTTCGTTATGAATATGGAGATTGAACGCTACGCTTTAGCCCGGGGCGAAAGCGTCTTTATGGGATTTCGGCGGCTGTTTCGTGGGGCGCCACTTTGGTTTGTGGCATCGACATTTGTACCGTGGATGTGGCCCGGTATCGCCGCCGCATCTGCAGTGTTGATAGGGCACATCCTGGGCATTACGTCGACTTCATATATCGCCATGGGGCTCCTTGTCGTAATGGGACTTATCTTGTCGCTTGGCCCTGTGCTCTATAAGACTGTCGAAAGTCTACAGAAAATACTTATTATGGTCGGAGTGCCGTCGATATTTATTATCAGCATTCTTCTCGCGGGACCAGCCGACTGGGGTGCTGTAGCCAGCGGAATAGTCGGCAAAGGCGACGGGTTTTGGTTTTTACCAGCTGGTATATCCGTTACGGCATTTTTGGGAGCACTCGCCTATGCAGGCGCCGGTGGCAACCTCAACCTCGCGCAGTCATTTTATGTCAAAGAAAAAGGCTTCGGCATGGGTAAATATGCCGGTCGGATCACCAGCTTGTTGACCGGCAAAGCCGAGGATATCTCGCTCACCGGCACGCAGTTTGCCATCACCCCCTCATCGCGCCGCGAATTTGCGCGCTGGTGGCGACGCATCAACATAGAGCATTTTCTGGTGTTTTGGCTCACTGGCTCAGTTACTATTGTCTTGCTGAGCTTGCTGGCTTACACGACCGTGTTTCACGGCGGTACAAGTGACGCCACGATAAATTTTGTCATAGCAGAAGGTATGGCAATTGGCGAACGCCTCTTGCCGGCTGCTGGTATGTTTTTCATGATTGTGGCAGCTTCAACATTATTTGGTACCCAGCTCACAGTATTTGACGCCACAAGCCGGATTATCTCCGAAAATATTGTCATCGGTACGCCACGACTTACTAAAGCGCGGCAGATTCCGACGATCTACTACATAGTGCTTTGGTTGCAGATTGTCGCTGGCATCGTCATACTCAGCTTTGGCTTTCAGCAACCATTGCAGCTACTAACGCTCGCGGCCACGCTCAATGCATTTGCTATGTTTGTCCATTGTGGTCTCACGCTATATCTCAACAAAAAGACATTGCCGCACGCCATTGCACCTGGTCGCTTGCGTACGCTCGCTATGGTAATTGCCTGTGTGTTCTATGGTGGATTTAGCCTATACGTTATAGTGACCGAGCTGCAAAAGATACTGCACTGAGCAAGCTCTCGCTTCCTTTGCTCGCTACGCCGAAGATGAACAGATTAGCTATGGCTCCCAGACATCGCTCGCAGGCTCGCTCCTCCGTTCACAAAGGGTCGAGAGCAAGCTCTCGCTTCCTTTGCTCGCTACGCCGAACTGCTTTTGCTTCGCAAGGGAGTCAACTCTTGCAAACTGGTTTTGCAAAGACGTTGCGACGGGGTCGCGGAACGTGACCACAAGGCTCCTTGTGTCTCAGCAGAAAACCTCATAAAAACGACCAACACAGGGCTGGTCGACTTTATTGGTGGCTCCTCCCAGACTTGAACTGGGGACACAAGGCTCTTCAGGCCTCTGCTCTACCAACTGAGCTAAAGAGCCACAAACTCTTCAACATAGAAATTATACCACACTTCTACTCTGTTATATGATAGGCTAAATATATGCGTAAATTTGTTATAGCTATTTTGTTTGTAACAATCCTTTCTGGTGGGTATTGGTATCTATCTCGCCAATCAGCACACGATACCGCCATGCCAATTGTTACGGCAACGATCAGCGATACAACATTTCGCCTCCATGCACCACAAACATCTGAGCAAAATCAAACGGGTCTTGCCGCATTTCGAACACTTGCTGCTGACGAAGGTATGGTATTTCGTACGCTCGAACCTGGGTTGCAGCGGTTTTGGATGAAAGATATGGCGTACGACATCGATATACTATGGGTAAACAAAGAAAATCGGATCATACATATTGTCTACTCAGCAGCACGCGATAGCTACCCCAAGACGTATTCTAACCCTCCAGGCACAGAATCGACGTATGTCATTGAGCTCCCCGCTGGCACTTGCGACAAGCATGGCATAGCACCTGGCGCGATTGTAACTATAAAAAGTTAGCGCAGTATTTCTTTGAGGTTGGTGAGTTCACTTGGTAGCACAACGAGCGTTTTCTGACTTGGCTCAACAGCGATCTTTTCAAGTGTCTGTAGTGTACGGATGTTAATACCGCCGGGGATTTTGCTCAGCATAGCGGCTGCGTCGGCGACAGCTTGGGCAGCAGCTTTTTCACCTTCTGCGGTAATTATAACGGCCCGACGTTCACGCTCCGCCTCGGCTTGTTTAGCCATAGCACGTTTCATATCTTGTGGTAGCTCAATGTTTTGCACTTTGACGTTCTCGACATCAATCCCCCATTTATCAGTCTCGCTATCGACAATTTGCTTGATCTGCTCAGAGATCGCTTCGCGCTTACTCAATAGGTCATCCATATCGACATTGCCCGTCACGTCACGCAGCGCAGCCTGAGCGAACTGGCTGGTAGCGTAGATGTAATTGGTCGTCTCGAGCACGGCTTTTGGCGCATCGATTACCCGAAAATACACCACTGCATCGACACCCACTGTCACGTTATCTTTTGTAATAACTTCTTGCTTTGGCACGTCGATCGGCGTGCTACGTACATCAACCTTGGTCATTTGTTGTATGATCGGCACGACGAGCCGCCAACCTGGTTCACGCACCCCACTAAAACGGCCAAATGTCAGTACGACACCACGCTCGTATTGATTGACGATCCGCAAGCTCATGAGCACCACGACAATCGCGACAAATACGATAAACCCGATTATTCCGTCCATAGCACCTCCTTATAGATTTATAGTAGCACTTTTCTTAGGCGTCTAACAGGTCACCAAAATGAGCGCGCTTCTTGTGATCCCAAAATGCCGACTGGCGAGTCAGATATCGCACGTCGCCTGAGTCAGCGAGCATTTTTTTGGTGGCTTCTTCGAGATAGTAGCCACCAAACGGACCTTTTACAAACACTGCATCGTCCGGCTGCAATATGTGGTCACGCATATAGGCGCCAGCTTCTGCTGACGTCTCAAATGTAAATAGATTTTTGTCTTTGACAAAGCCGTGGTCGTTCACGGCGTGCGCCCCAAAACGCTCAATCGACATACCACCAACCAGCACCAATACATCGAGGTCTTTAAATTCGGCCGCAACCTGCGCATAGCCTTCATCGGCAAATTCACCCAGCTCGTGCATATTGCCAATGACGCCAATGTGTCGACCAGCGGGCATACGCTTAAGAGTTTGCAGCCCGACGACACCTGCAACCGGACTGAAGTTCGCTGTGTCATCGATGATAGTGCTGTCATGAACTCCTTTAAACAACCCCATACGCCCCGCAGCCGGTCGTAGCTCGGGCAGTTTACGCATCAAAGCATCACGACTAATGCCAAGTTTTTGTGCAACAAGCAGCGACCCGGCAAGCTGACGAATGATCGGTTCTGAAATCAGCTGTAGCTCAACCTCGTCGTAGGTTTGTCCGTCGATCACAAAGCTCACAATCGTCCCACTGCGCTTCCACTCCTTGATAGTATAGGTTGCGACTGCACCCTGCGCACCGTAGCTATACCACGTCACCGACAACGTATCAGTGTATTTTTTGTCGACGTCATCGACGTTCACTACACCAAATTGTTTCACTGCTGCCACTGACTGAATTTCTTCGCGCCCCACAATGTCGATTGTTTTTAAAAACTCCATATGTTCGGGCGTTACGGCCGTCAGCATAGCAATATCTGGTCGCCAAAACGCCACCATTTCGCCCATGTCACCCGGGCCGTCTATGCCGTATTCGAGCACTATGATTTTTGGATGATGCGTGAGTGTATACCATGCCGCCTGCAATAGTTTGACGACCCACGACAACGGTGAACTAACGTCGGGCACTTTTTGCTGAAAAATTGACAAGTACAGTCCCAAACCTTTATTGTAACTATCGTCCATGTACGACACACTTTTTTCGGTTTCGAGCAGCCGCGCCAGCATGAGTTTCGACGACGTCTTACCCACGCTGCCAGCCGTTACAATCACGAGCGGCCGATGAATCGTCAGAAACGTTTTGGCCGCAATTTTAAACGCCGCCTCGACAATCCGTTTGGAGCGGCTTTCGACTTCGGCGGACATTAGATAGCCCCTGCTTTTTTGGCAACCGCCAGCACATCACTGGCATCGAGTATCATCGGCGCTATGCGATACGTATGTCGTTCGATCGCGAGTTGCAATAATTTGTCGATCAAATCGGGGTACTCTAGCCCAGTCAAACCCCACAGCTTTGGAAACATGCTAATCGAGGTAAAGCCTGGCATAGTGTTGATCTCGTTGACATGGAGCTGTCCGTCAGCGCTTATAAAAAAGTCGACTCGGCCAAAGCCTTCGCATTCCAGCACTTCACAAACGCGCACGGCCGTCTCGCTAATTTCGCCGTAAAGTTCTGGTGTAATATCAGCTGGCGCGATAAGCTTCGATGTCTCCGTACTGTTAATATATTTGTTGCCGTACGAATAAAAATCGTTTTGCTTGACCGTGATAATCTCACCCACGACTGAGGCTTCATGACTCCCCATATTGCCCATAACTGAGATCTCAACTTCACGACCAAGTATGCCTGCCTGTACGATAACTTTCACGTCATAATGAAAGGCGTGGTCGAGCGCAGCTTCATATTCTGTTTGATTGGTCACGCGCGTCACCCCTACCGACGACCCAGCATTTGACGGTTTCACAAACGCCACATCGCCACCAATTTTTTTCATAACATCTGCAAATGTTGGTATATCATGGCCTTTGCGCAGCGTCACGAAATTAGCCACACATATGCCTGCGTCACGCATCAGCCGATACGCCACGTCTTTGTCCATACCGACCGACGAACCGAGCACATCGGGCGTCGTAAATGGCACGTCCATCATGCGCAACAGCCCTTGTAGTGTACCGTCTTCAGCGTAGTTGCCTAGCACGGCGGGAAATATCACGTCGCATTCGATGACGGGCTTGCCACCATTGTCTATGTCATAAAACTTATTGGAGCACTGTGTTACCGCCAAACGGCCCGATAATGGTTTGCTCGATAGCACCGCCGTGCCAACACTTTCTGGGTGGTCAACAAAGTTTTCGGGGTCATATTGTCGCCAGATACCGTCTTTGCTAATGCCCACGATATCGACATGGTATTTAGTACGATCAATCGCTTTAGCGATGTTGTAGGCCGACACAAGCGACACTTCGTGCTCGGTCGAACGAGCGCCAGCTAGTAAGGTCACTCTAGTTTTTTTCGGTGTAGTCATATAGCTTATATTATACACTGATTTACCCGATGGCTTATACTAGGGCTCATGGAGACAGTTCCGCTGGCTGAAAAAATGCGTCCGACGACGCTTAACGACGTAGTCGGGCAAGTGCATATTATTGGCGACGATGGGTTGCTGCGCAAAATTATTGCTACCAAACAGCTGACCAGCCTCATACTATGGGGGCCGCCCGGTACCGGTAAGACAACCCTATCACGTATACTAGCACGCGAACTTGAAGCCGATTTTGTAGAAATAAGTGCAGTTACTGCGGGCAAAAAAGACGTACTGGCCGTCGTCGAACACGCCAAGCAAAACTGGAATCTAAAATTACGAACTATTCTTTTCGTAGACGAAATTCATCGCTTCAACAAAGCCCAACAAGATGCGTTTTTACCCCATGTTGAATCTGGCCTCATCACCCTAATTGGTGCCACAACCGAAAACCCGAGTTTTGAAATCATCACTCCACTGCTCAGCCGTAGCCGCGTACTGGTGCTTGAGCCATTGAGTAAACCAGACGTAATCACTATCTTAAAAACTGCCATCCGAAGTGAAAAAGTAACCAAACGTGTCAGTGCCAAAGCAGTCGATTTACTTGCCGAATTATCGGGCGGTGACGCTCGGCGAGCACTTGGTAATCTGGAGGTAGCTCTCGCTCTGGCCGACAAAGTTACACCAGAAATTGTCGCAACCGCTGCCCAGCGCAAGGTTGCGTCTTATGACAAGCTCGGCGATATGCACTACGACGTGATCAGCGCGTTTATTAAGAGTATGCGCGGCGGCGACGTGACGGCCGTCTTGTACTATTTATCGCGCATGATTGATGCCGGTGAAGACCCCACGTTTATCGCCCGTCGCATGATTGTATTTGCGAGCGAAGACATTGGCCTGGCCGGCAATGGCGCACTCAGTCTGGCGGTCGCGACATTTCAAGCCGTCGAACGCGTCGGCCTGCCCGAAGCAAATTATAATTTATACCACTGCGCCACCGCCCTGGCCCGCTCTCAAAAATCACGTGAGATTACCGACCTCATGCTATCCGCACGCGATCTCGCGCGACGCTACCCTGACGCGCCAGTACCGCTCCATCTCCGCAATGCCCCAACCAAACTAATGGGTGACTTAGGGTATGGCAAAGGTACCAAATGGAAAGCGGGCTTCAAACATCCTGATGGATTTTTGCCAACCGATGTTAAAGTTTGACGACAATGCCCTCATAGGGACGCAGCGTCACCTCACCGTTCTTTGCAATGCGCGGCGGCTTGGCCGGATGTGTTGCGCAGACTATTTTGCCGTGATACGACACGAAGACAGTTTCTTTTTTGCTACTAAAATTAAGTTGTACGACATAGTGCGCCTGAGGACTTTTGCGCTCATAGGCTAGTACTTCTTTGTCGCCACGATGGATTTCATGAAAGCTTCCTTCTAATAAAGCATCATCAGCTTTGCGCAGTCGCAGCAATGCTCTGTAGAGACTAAGGAACGAATCTGGGTCGGACTGTTCACGGTCAACATTGTAACTATGTGCTGATTTTGCGACTGGTAACCACGGCACATGTGTCGTAAACCCAGCGCGCTTGTCGTCTGACCACTGCATGGGCGTACGCTCAGGATCACGACCACCCATAGGATTGTTTTTGCCTGAAGGGTCTTGCACCTGATGCGGCAAAATTGTGCCGTCTGACATACCTATCTCATCGCCATAGTACATGGTTGGCAAACCAGGCTGCGTCAGCAAAAACATCGCCATAAGCCGAGCTTGCTCCAAACCAAACCGCGTCACAATGCGCGACTGATCATGATTGCTCAGCGCGAACACTGGCATATCGCCGAGATCCAACATAGCGTGAAATCGCGTCAGAAAATCGCCAAAACCATCGGCACCCCATGGTAGCCACATCGCCTCAAAGTTAAATGGCATCCCAACACCTGGTTGCACATCATAAAATCGACGGTATTGCTTGCCAACATCGCCCATGCTAGGGTCAGGATAATTTTCAAATATCATGATACGGTCTGGGTAGGCTGCAACAACTTCGGTCAATTCGCTGAGATAGTCAAATAGTTTTGGGCCATACCGGCTATGCGTATGGATGGTTGAATTGTAATTTTGATCATCGCCTTCAAAATCTGGGTTACGGGGGTTATCGCGGAGATCGGCATCTTTGGCCATATGCCAGACGGCGTCGACCCGAAAGCCGTCAACCCCCAGATCAAGCCAAAACATTAGGATTTTTTTCATTTCTTCGCGCACTTTGGGGTTGTCCCAGTTAAGATCGGGTTGTTCTTTTAGGAAACTGTGCAGGTAGTATTGTCCACTTGCGTCATCGCGCTGCCACATAGAGCCGCCAAAAATACTTATCCAGTTGTTTGGCGGTGAGCCGTCTGGTTTGGGGTCGTGCCAGACATAATAATCACGCTTTGCGCTAGTCTTGCTCGATATCGCGTCCAAAAACCACGGATGCTGGTCGCTGGTGTGGTTTGGCACAAAATCAAGCATGACGCGAATTTCACGAGCATGAGCTTCGGATAGGAGGCGCTGAAAGGTCTTTAGGTCGCCAAATATCGGGTGAATGTCGCAGTAATCCGAGACATCGTAGCCAAAATCAGCCATCGGGCTGGGGTAAATCGGCGATATCCAGATAGCATCGACACCAAGCGAATCAGGCGACCCCTTAAGATAGTCGAGTTTATCTATGATACCCTGCAGATCACCGACACCGTCGTTGTTGGCGTCCATAAAACTACGTGGATAGATTTGATAGAGAGCATTTGTGTTTTTCCAGCGGTTCATGCATTGTTATTTTACCATAAGCTTTTTACAAAATCGTTTTAATTTGTTGCAATAGTGATATGAAATTACCATCACGCCGCACGTGGCGCCTGATTCGCCTCGCTATCGCGCTCATCGTTATACTGGTCGGTACATGGCAGTCGCAGCAGCTTCACCACGAAGCTGAACCGGCAGTCGCCGGACAGCAAGCTCCGGTCAACAACTCGCCAGCTGCCGTCGCCCTGACCAAGCTCGACATCAAAGGCCGGGCCGCCAAAACTGGCTACAGCCGCGCACAATTTAGCCCCGGCTGGGGCGAGATCGGCACCTGCGACGTACGCAACTACATACTGACACGCGACCTCATAGACATCGCATTCGTGCCGCATACCTGCAAAGTTGCCAAAGGGACACTTGTCGACCCCTACACGGCTTCGACCATACTCTTTTTGCGCGGCCCGGACACCAGCGACAACATACAGATTGACCATGTCGTAGCGCTTAGCGATGCCTGGCAAAAGGGCGCACAGCTACTCAGCCCAGCCGAACGCTACGCACTCGCCAACGACCCGCTCAACTTGCTCGCTGTCCAGGGTGACGCCAACCAAGCCAAAGGCGACGGCGATGCCGCCACGTGGCTGCCAGCCAACAAGGCGTATCGCTGCCCCTACGTCGCCCGGCAAATCGCCGTAAAAGTAAAGTACAGTTTGTGGGTGACGCATGCCGAATACGACGCCATGGCAAATATCCTACGTACTTGCCCAGAACAAACCTTGCCCACGACGCCTGCAATCTTCATGCCATCAAGCATCTAATGATCAGTTACGTGTTTTTTCCAATATTGCTTATGCTTAAATAACCTAAGTCTTAAGAACCTCCTTATCGGAGCAACTGCCCCTGCTTGCCAACTGATCGCACCAGTCTTAGCAGAGGCTGGTTGATATGGCCAACTGCTCCTTTAGAGGAAGTTTTAAAGACTCAGGCTAGTTAAAATTTGACATTCTTATAAATATATTCTTTTTACCTTTTTACTCGATCGAGTAAAATAGTAAACAGTATTTTGACGCGCCGTAACACCCTACCCTAGTAGGGCTTAGGCGTGGGCATAGGTCGAACTATTCTAAAATCCAAAATCTATAATCCATCATCTACTTGCTATGACGTTTGCGCTCATTGCTGTCAAGATAGCGTTTGCGCAAGCGCAGACTTTTGGGCGTGACTTCAAGTAGTTCGTCATCGGCGATAAAGTCTATACACTGCTCAAGACTCAAGTTTGTAAATGGCGTTAACTGCACGGTGCCGTCCGATGATTTGCTGCGCATGTTGGTCAGATGCTTGGCTTTGCAAACGTTGATCTCTAAGTCTTCTTGGCGGTTGTTGATCCCCACTACCATGCCGGCATACACATCGGTCGCTGGCCCGACAAAGAGTTCACCGCGACTCTCGGCGTTTTCAAGCGCATACGGCGTGGTGACACCAGCTTCAAAAGCAATTAGCGCACCATTTCTGGTCGATGACAGTTTTGCACCAAACGGCTGGTAGCCATGTGGCAAACTATGCATGATCACGGTGCCTTTGGTTGCGGTCAGTAGCTGGTTGCGTAGGCCAATCAGCGCCCGCGTGGTAATGATGTAGGTCAGGCGAGTACTGCCGCTGCTGGTTTGTTCTTGATGGCGCATCTCGGCGCGGCGTAGCCCAAGTTCTTGGCTGATCACGCCGACAAATTCGGGCGCAACCTCAACCAGTAGTTCTTCGACTGGTTCTTTTTCGGCGCCGTCCTCAGTGATTGTCACCACTTCGGGCCGCCCGACTTCAAATTCATAGCCTTCGCGGCGCATCGCCTCGATCAGCACGCTCAGGTGCAGTTCGCCGCGACCCGATATAACAAACCCAATGCCTTCGTCGCGCACGCGCAAAGCCACATTGGTCTCGAGCTCGCGTTGCAGTCGGTCGCCGATCTGTCGGCTAGTGGTAAATTCGCCTTCGCGGCCTTTCATAGGGCTAGTGTTGGGACCAAGAAACATACTAATGGTTGGTGCTTCGACTTCGATAGTCGGCAGTGCTTCGGGCGCTTCACGGTCGGCAATGGTCTCGCCGATATGCGCCTCGCTAATGCCAGTCAGCGACACGATGTCACCCGCACCGGCTTCGTCGACTTCTTCACGCGTCAGGCCGCGGTTGACCAGCACTTTGTCTATCTTGCCCGCTATCTGCGCACCATCACGTTTGATCAGCATAACCGGCATGCCTTTGCGCGCCGTACCGCGGGTGATACGACCAATCGCATATTTGCCGAGGAAGTTGTCGTATTGCAGTGCCGTCACTAGCATTTGCAGCGGGCCGTCGTGAACTGTCGGTGCTGGAATTTCGTCGCGGATGGCGGTAAATACAGGGGTGAGATCCGCCGCATCGTTTGGACTGGCTGGCATATCGCGCCATGCTTTGCCCTCGCGACCAATTGCATAGTAGACCGGGTAGTGCAGCTGGCTATCGTCAGTCGCTAGCTCCAAAAATAGGTCAGCTAACTCGTCTTCAACTTCCACCACACGACGAGCCGGTTTGTCGATTTTGTTTATGATGACAACGGGCTTCAGACCAAGTTCGAGCGCCTTGCTCAGCACAAATTTTGTCTGCGGCATAGGACCTTCCTGCGCATCGACAATCAGCAGCACGCCGTCGGCCATGTTGAGCGTGCGCTCGACTTCGCCGCTAAAGTCCGCGTGACCAGGGGTGTCAATGATGTTGATTTTGAGATCGTGCCAATAAATCGTGGTTTGTTTGGCCGTGATGGTTATACCGCGCTCGCGCTCTTGGTCGCCACTGTCCATGATGAGCTCTTGGCTCATCTCGGCCTGGTTGTCGCGAAACGTATTGGACTGTTTGAGCAGCCCATCAACGAGCGTCGTTTTGCCGTGATCGACATGCGCAATGATAGCGATATTTCTGATATTTTTGGGATCGGTCATAAAAATAAAGCCGTTATGTGGCTTCCTCTTGTGTTGTATTATATCACTCTTGGTTTTTAAATGACACGCATTTCGCATTTCCCACTTCCCAAATTCCTGCTAACCTAAAAGCATGACGTGAGTCATGCTTTTTTCATAAGCAAGGAAAACAAATATGTCTCGTTCAAAGTGTTCCCGCGATTTGTACTGCT
>JBAQIV010000045.1:0-2049 GCA_049289035.1 Saccharimonadales bacterium (SeqCode)
ACGCTGACGAGCGCTCTCACCGCAAATATGCACTATAACGTCAGTTTTACCACGCGGCTTGGGAGCGGGACCTTTACGGACATGAATGTTTACTACTCGATTAATGGCACCGCTGCAAGCGTTCCCTGCACGACATCAGCGACAAGCGCGATCAGTGTGTGGACAAAGGTAAACTGCACCTTCACCGCTCCTGCCTCAGGTATCACAGCGAGCAATGCGATCCTTATTCGCCAATCAACTGGCGTCTCCCGTGCATTCTACGTCGATAACTTGAGTGTGACCATCGCAGCTGACTACAATCTCGCCAACGATGGCGGTGTCGATGATAGTGCAAACTTTGCGACAAACTGGAGCGCCGTGGGTGCAGCCGCGACTAGCTGGTCAAATTCGGCCGGCAATGACGCAAGCGACAGCGCACAGGTCACGACGACAGCAGTCGCTGGTCAGGGTGTTCGAAACAAATTGAGCATTAATCCGCTCACGAGTACGCTCTACCGTGTCACAGCCTACGCTGCGAGCAGTAACACGTTTAACGATTTCACAATTCGCTACTCTCGTGACGGCGGCACAAACTTCGTTTCTTGTGCAGACTATAACACCCAGATTATCTCGACGAACCTCACGGCGTTTACAAAAGTCACCTGCTATATCACGACCGACGCTACCGACGCGACCAGCCCGTATGTCTACTTTACCCAAACGAGCGGCACGGCACGCACATTCTATGTTGACACCTTTAGCATGAACCTCAACACCAATACCGCACCAAATGTACAAGTCGGTGGTGGCATCAACGGCGGCCCGACGACACTCTTTACGCTCGATCGTGGTGCTAGTGCACCAGTTGCCGCGAACAACGACGCGTTGCTGGGCAGTATGTACTACGACACCACCCTCGGCAAGTTGCAGTGCTACGAAGCCGACGGCTGGGGTGCGTGTGGTTCCAGTCCAGACAACATCATCACCATCAGCCCAGAGTACACCAACGCCGTCCTGCATGGTACTGGTGTCGGTACTATGACCAGTGACCTGTGTTCGGATTATCTCAACATCAACGATGGCTCGGTTGGCCAACCGACTATCTGTGGCGCCAATGAAACGTACAACTTCTACAAATGGACCAGCCCGCAAAACAACAACCAGATGTACAGTATCTATGTAACCTACCAGTTACCGAGTACATTTAAGAGCTTTAACTCAGGTCAAACCTCGCTCATGGCGCGAACCGACAATGGTAGCAACGGTGGCGCAGCCAATGTGCAGATGACGATTTACCGCAACTCAGGCACGGGTCTCACGCCGTGTGGATCGGCCACCACTATATCAACTGGCACGGTCACCAGCTGGCAAACCAAAACTGCGTCTGGTGCAGCCGACCCATCGACCTGTGGTTTTGGTCCAAGCAACAGCATTGTCTTCCAGATTGACATGACCACCAACAAAAATGCCAATGCCTACGTCGGCAACCTCAACTTCGCCTTTAGTAACAAGTAGTCTTCGTATACTGTTTATGCTACAATAACAGAGATATTCTACTGTGGTATATGAGGGCATGGAAAGAAAAAATCATACATCGCTATCCCGCACCCCGCGTGGCGCCCCGAAGGCGTTTGCCGCCCATGTGCATAAATTGACGCGACGATTTGTCAAATCGACACCCCGTGGGCGACACTATTTCGTCATCCCAGTGCCGTCACGTAAGCGGGCCTTGCAGATTGCCCTTGTCTTGTGTGGTCTTGCAGTTGCGAGCATCGCTGGCTACCAGGCATATCGTTACTTTGGACCACATGACTACCGCGTCAGTGCAGCCGACGTGCTCCTGTCGGCACCAAATGACATCCTGGCTAGCAGCCTAAAATTTGACGACAAAAAGCAACTCTACAACTTTTCCCATGGCATCGCTACCGCGAGCGAATCCCGTCAGACCGGCGCCAGCCTAACCGCCGCCACCATACCCATTGATGCCAGCAAGGGTGTAACGGTGACTGACCCCACCTATAAAGTCGATCTCACCATGACGCCGCGTTTTGCAGTAGCGCCAGGTAAACA
>JBAQIV010000046.1:0-9612 GCA_049289035.1 Saccharimonadales bacterium (SeqCode)
AACTGTTGCCCAAGAAACGGCTGAGCTGGTTCCGGTTGGCCTGGGAAGAACTGCAACGGCTCCTTCGTATGCCGCTGCTCCCACCGATACCAGTACAGGGGCGTGGGGAAAAGTGAGTGTGGGTCAGGCACGATACTACATAATGACATAATGCTTCTGGAGTGTCAGGCGTATCACCTCGGTCGATAGATGCTTTCACGCCGCGCAAAACTTCTTCAATATCGCTAGCAGGAAAATCTCTTGCTAGTTCCGCCCTAGTATTAGGATCTAGCTCAGGCATGAGGGCAAACTCCTTATCTAGTGGGTTATGTAAAACTATATATGGTCGGGGAGACAGGATTCGAACCTGCGACCCTTCGGTCCCAAACCGAATGCGCTACCAACTGCGCTACTCCCCGATGATCACACTGTATTGTACCACATTTGACCAAGGTTGAAAGGCTATGTGTGCAAAATGGTATCATATGACTATGGCAGAGAAACATACCTCAAAATTAGTCAGTTTCCTCGGCGGTATGGGCTACGCCTCGATTATCATGCAATGGGTGTGGTTGGCGGCGGTACTGTTGCCGTGGGTCATGTCACTGGAGATTATGCAACCGCATGTGCCAGTGGTACAACCACACGTAACCACGACCAATGATTTCTCGATTGCGAGTTTTGCCTTTGTAATAGTCATCACCCTGGCGGTTATCGGTTTGACAGTCTACATTGTGTCAAAACTACCGGGCTATGTAGCACGCGAAAGCTCAAAAGTCGTGCATGGCGCACGCGACATCGTGCTGCCAAAAGTCACTGCTCACCAACGCATGTCCAAACGAAGAAAAATTATGTTGTCGTCGCGCATACTGCTCGGTATAAAACTGAGCCTCAGTATCATACCTTTTGTTGGTTTATATGGCTCTCTAGCGACACATCCGCCGCTCGAAGAGAGAATTGTGCTGATCATCGGCGTGTTTTTACTTGGGTGGTCGCTGCTCTATATCATCACTCAGCGCGTCGTCGCACATATGAAACATGTTGACTATTCGGCATCGCTCTAGTTTGGCTACCTACCCACAATACTCCACGCCTAGATACGCCACAATCGGTGGAGTATACTTGTAAGGTACAGATCGGGGTGTGGCGCAGCTTGGTAGTGAGGATTGCCGGAGGCAATCCGCAAGGGAGTCCACTCTTGCAAACTGGTTTGCAAAGATGTGGCGACGGGTGAGACAATCCTCACGGATTGTCGCAAGGCCGGAGACAGATTTGAAGCTATGCTTCAAGTATGTCGAGGCGGGACCGCCGAAAAGGTGGTCGTGGAACGTGACCGCACCGACGCGAGCGCGCAGTATAATATACTTGGGTATGCCGCAACAGATGGGGTATGCTAAATTTCAGATCGGGGTGTGGCGCAGCTTGGTAGCGCGCACCGTTCGGGACGGTGAGGTCGCCGGTTCGAATCCTGTCTCCCCGACCAAAATCGTCATGTTAGAACCCTGGGCCTCTTGGCCCGGGGTTCTTCGTTGTTCCCAACCGAATAGGCCGTTTGGCCGTTCGCGTCGGAGATCGCCGAACGCGGTTCGGTACACCTCGGGACGCGTGCCGGCGATAACGCCGGACTCGTGGACGTAGTCGGACCCGTCGTCCGGAGTCTGGTTGGTGACTAGCTGGAGGTTGGCTCGTTTGGTACGCGGTGGCCACCGCAGTATTCTGGCAGATGCGCGTCGACGCGATATGAGAGATTCCTTGAACCGAGTTAAGGGCAGAGAGTGGTTCCGGCCCGTTGCGCCAATGATTCTAGCGGAAGACGTCCATCTCTATTTCGACGTACCTCCAGGGATATCATTTCAGTTCATGAGTTTTGCGCCAAGGGTGCGTCCGCGCGCGATTCAGGAGATTCCGTCTGGAGTTCACGTCGACAATACCGCCCGTGTCCAGACCGTGGGACCGAGCGACTGCGAGCATGCACGGAAGCTCCTGGTGCTCTTCAAGCAGCAGACTGGAATCCCGGTCGTCTTGAACACATCATTCAATGGCCCCGGGGAGCCGATTGTCGAAACTCCCCTTGATGCAGTTCGCGCACTCATTCCCCTGGGTCTTGACGCGCTTGCATTGGGCAATTACTGGATTGAACCTAGTTCAGGCTACAAAGGATCCTCTGACTAGTGTATAGTAGGGAAATGTGTATGCTCTCAACAAGAGGTGGAATCTGATGGCCAAGCGCAATCGATCTTTGGATGAGCCCACTCTGTTTGAGCACGCTGTCGATTCTGTCGTGAGACAAGTTGAGCACAAGGACTGGTTTGGCGCAATTGGGCTCTTAAATGACGAGACAGAAAGGGACCAGTACCAAATCGGGCTGCTGCAGTTCGCCCCTCATTCGCGATCTCCTGAGGCGAATGTCCAACTTATATTGGAAATGTTGCGCGATATCGATCTTGACGTGCCGACGATAGTCGTTCTGCCGGAACTTTTCTTATCGAACTATGACTCAGAGGCTGTGCGGGGGGGAATGGCTATAAGCCAAGTGAGACGATATCTTGAGCCAATCCGCGCTTGCACTCAAGATCGTCAATTGTCGGTGGTTGGCAGTCTTGCAATCAGTCGAGGCGTCGCGGGGGTTTCTAACTCCGCGGTTTCGATCCACAGGGGCCTACTCGCCGCCAATTCGAGTGTCAAGGCCAGGGTCTACGCGCCCCTCGAAAGTGAGCTGCAGCAGGGTACCGCTCGAGATTTCGTGTCCTTCGGTTCGCTGCGAGCGACGATTCAGGTCTGCATGGATATCGTTGATCCCCTTCCATCGAGAAGGGGCGTTCAGTTGGGCGCTAGGGCAATTCTGGGACCAGCGGCGGTGAGCGTTGACTTCTTGCGAACGATTCACAAGGCGAGGTCGTTGGAGAATCAGGTCGTTACGGTTTTCTGCAACCGCTATGGCACGGATTCGCAGGGAATTCAGTTTCTAGGAAAGAGTGCTATTTTCCTTCCAGATGGGACAGAGTTGAGCGCGAGTTCTAGTCAGGACGCTGTCCTCACTGTGAGACTGTACCTACAAGAATTGCTTGGATTCGCGAAGAGATTCGGTTAGCATCCGCGGCTTATCCCTACCCTCCGACCTGTTAGGGATGGGGTTCTGCGGAGATTGCGCTTGCTAGATGCTGGCCAGCGCGCAATGGAAGATCTGCGATGCCAAGCTTTGATCAGCACACAGCAGATCGCGGCGAGGGTTCTCCGAGTGCTCCTGTCTTGAGACCATGTCGCCTATCTACGCTATGCCTTCATCACTAAACACTACGCCGATGCGGGAGATTTCGTCCGAGAAGTTGGGGCATTAGTTCGGTCGCTCCCCCTTCATAGCCGAGCGCAAATCAAATTCAAATCAGACCAAAATCCCCCGTTCAAGACGACGATTTCCGGCTCCTTACACCCCACGGCCGAACCTGGACACTGCGTCGGCGCAGTGTGCGCGTCACGGTCGAGCGAGCAACACCAACCTCGACAGCAACTTCTGCGACATCGTGTCCAGCCTGGTACAGCGCCACGATCCGATCACGGTTTGTCTCCGTCACCCGAAGCCGACGAGCGACCGGAACCGTCTTTCGTGTCCTGACGACGGCGGATGGCGGTTTCAGGGTGTTGCTGTTGACCGAGGCCAGGGCGACCAATCCAGAGTATACTAGGTACATGGCAAACAAGTTTACCCCTTACCCGGCACCAGATTTTTCACTGATTGGCGATGATGACGAGCGACATGAGCTAGCTAGGTATCGCGGCCAGTGGCTGGTGCTGTATTTTTACCCGAAAGACGACACTCCAGGCTGCACTATAGAGGCCTGTAGTTTGCGTGATGCTCATGACGGACTGACGCACGACGGGGTGAAGGTCGTTGGTGTTTCTATGGACACCCCAGGTGAACACCGCGCATTTAAAGCCAAATATAACCTCAATTTTACGCTACTAAGCGACCCGATGGGCGAGACGATTCGGACGTACGGTGCGTGGGGCAAAAAGATGTTTGGCAACGAAGGTATACTACGCAAGACGTTTTTGATTGACCCCGAGGGGATGGTGCGCAAAGTCTACGGCCGAGTCACGCCGCTCGGACACGGCGACAAAGTTGCGGCCGATCTCAAATCTTTACAGTCATAAATCTCTCGTGTTTTAAGATGTAATCCGCTCGCTGCCTATGGTTTCTTGCTAAAACTTAGCTGTTTACTATTTAGTCGGATCAGACAGAAAAGTAAACAAATTACGAGATACTGCTTCTGCTATAATACTCTTATGCTTATGGCGTTTTTTTCGTGGTGGTATACCGAAGGGTGGTGGCGCCAAGTGGGGCGGGCGCGTGGCCGTATAGCCGCGTGGTTTGATTATTTTTCGTTTGACATTATAGCGCGCACGTTTTTTGCGCCGTTTCGGCAGATTTCGGCAGGCAGGGTTGAGGGGCCACTCGGCGTACAGTTGCGCGCCTGGGTCGACCGATTGGTCTCGCGGTTTATTGGGGCCATGGTACGAAGTGCCGTGCTGGTTGCAGGTACGATTACTATTGTGTTTACGGCACTTGTAGCGTTCTTGCAACTCGTGCTCTGGCCAATCTTACCACTTGCCCCAGTGATCGGGGTCATACTTATGTTGACGGGATGGTTGCCATGGCGATGATATATAGTACGGCGAGTGAGCGGGCGCGACGAGCAAAGTTTGCGCTGCGTTTTACTCGTCCAGTGGTGCTCGCGTGCACATTTGCAGGGTTTAGTTTTATTGCGGTGGGCGTGGCTTTCCTCATGGTGCATTATGCTGCCGGCTGGGCGTTTATTGGTTTCGGGGTACTACCAATCATGATCGTGCAGTGGTACAACGATAGCCTCAAGGACATAGCGCCGCGTGCCGGTGATGCTCTCGACGATATGCTCGAAGCCGACGTACTGTCGTACCTGCCGGAGCATTTTACGCCACAGCAGTTGGCAGACGCTGCTATGCGCTCACGATCTGGACAGTTCTTTGCGGCTCGATTTGGCATATCACCCAATTTTTTGCACGATCTTAGTTCAACTGTCGAGGCCGATGCAGCTGCCGTCGTAGAGTCGGCGCATGCACTACAAACGCAACTCAATAGCCAGGTGCTAACGGGCGGTATGATCGTGGCAGCGCTGTGTCGTACGCAGCCGCAACTTACGCAGCTGTTACCGCATTTGCAAGTAGACGAAAACGATCTTGCAAGTGGTGCCGCTTGGTACCAACGGCTTACAGAGCTGATCGATGACGGCAAACGGCCGAAAAAAACCGGCGGGATTGCACGCGACTGGAATTTTGGCTATGCGAATTTACTCAGTCGGTTCGGCATGAACCTTAGTGAGCACGTGGCGAGAGGCGGCATGTTGCATGTGCGGCTGGACTCGCATGTCAACGCATTGCAGTTTATGCACGAGACATTTGGGAGTAATGGTCGGCAAAATGTCGCGCTCATCGGCCCGTTGGGTGCAGGGAAAAGCACTATCGTGAGTGCATTTGCCGAGTCACTGTTATCGCCGACGCCTGGTCTTGCAACGCATCTGACATTTCACCAAGTGGTTAGTCTCGACGCGGGTGCTATTATAAGCGCCGCTCCGTCTCGCAGTGACCTAGAAACGCTGGTTAATCGGTTGCTGGTTGAAGCGTTTTCTGCCAAAAACATAATTATTTGTCTGGACGATGCACAGCTGTTTATGGAAGACCGGCCTGGTTCAGTCGACATTAGCTCCACACTTATGCCCATACTTGAAGGCGGCCGTTTGCGTATGATACTTACCCTTGACGAACAGCGCTATCTCGAAATTGCACAGCGTAACCCTGCGCTTGCTGCACAACTCAATCGCTTGACGGTCGGCTCTGCTAGCCAAGGCGAAACACTGCGTGTCATGCAAGACCAACTAATCGTCACCGAATTTCAGCGCAAAGTAACCTACATGTATCAGGCGCTCAAAGAAGCCTACCGGTTGAGCGAGCGCTATATGCACGACCTGGCGCAACCAGGTAAATCGGTGCGTCTGCTCGAACAAGCTGCCAGTTATGCTGACAATGGTTTGGTGACGGCGGCGTCGGTTGCGCGCTGCATCGAAGAAACCAGCGGCGTGAAAGTGTCGAAAGTCGACAGCAGCGACGAGCGTGAAAAATTGCTCAAACTCGAAGATCTCATACACGAGCGTATGATCAACCAGTCGCGCGCCGTTAGTGTGGTGAGCGATGCGCTGCGCCGCGCGCGGGCTAGTGTGCGCAATGAAGCGCGACCGATTGGGACGTTTTTGTTCCTCGGGCCAACGGGCGTGGGCAAAACCGAGCTAAGTAAAGCACTGGCAGCGGTGTACTTTGGCGGTGAAGACCGCTTGGTGCGCATAGACGTAAACGAGTACGTACGCGAAGCCGATGTTGCCCGGCTGATTGCTGACGGTGCGCAAGACCCACGGAGTCTGACGGCACAAATTATGAAACAACCATTTTCGGTGGTGTTGCTCGATGAAGTTGAAAAAGCCCACCCGAAAGTGCTCACGACACTACTGCAGTTACTCGACGAAGGCATACTACGCGATATAAACAACCGCGAGGTGAGTTTTCGCGATGCCATTGTGATAGCGACCAGCAATGCCGGTGCCGACACGATTCGCGAGCTGATCGACAAAGGCTACGACATAGAAAGAGTCGAAGAACAGTTTGTGAGTAAGCTTATCGACACGCAGCAGTTTCGCCCAGAGTTTTTAAACCGGTTTGACGAAATTGTGCTGTTTCGTCCACTGACTCAAGACGAGCTGGTGCAGGTGATTACGCTCATGATTGCCGGTATCAACAAAACTCTCGAACCGCAAAAAATTTCCGTCACGCTCGAACCAGCTGCTGCCGCCAAACTGGCCGCCGTCGGCTACGACCCGCGACTCGGCGCCCGCCCCATGCGCCGCGTCGTACAGCGCACGGTCGAGAACCTCATCGCCCGCAAACTACTCGACGGCTCCGCTCAGCCGGGTGATGTGATTGCGATAGGTGAAAGCGATATTCAAACGTCATAGACTTGCGCGGTGCTATGGTGTAAATGGAAATGTACGGAGAATTTTTCTCTGAGTTATATCGCTATCCGGAAACATATCTACAAGTGACAGATTGTTGATACTCACGTTGTCATGAAGTTTGAGTCGATGCTGTTGTTGGATTGTTGCGTGTGCTTTATAACCCTCGTTGTTATAGCCAGGCTCATCAAATATCGCAGCATGGTTCGACAGTAATCTGACAAGAATTTCGTGTAGTTGTTGAAGGGAACTGTTTGCGCTCATTAACGTGACGTGGATGTTTTTATCTTTGCCAAAATATGCGTCATCGCCCGCGGTGACGATAAATGATTTTTGTAATGACAATTCTTTGTCAAGCATATCAATTAACTGTTGTTTGCCTATATCAATACTAAAATTTGAAACAACAGTAATATGAAGTGGCCAGTAGTTGGTTGCCGTAAATTGAACCCCATCTTGCAGTTTTTCAATGAGGTGAACTAGACAATATTTCTGCATGAAATTTATTCTAACTTTGGTGCGGGCGGCGAGAGTCTAACTCGCGTTACTTGCTTGGAAGGCAAGAGTAATAAACGTTATACCACGCCCGCATGGCTAGTCTAGTATAGCAGAAATCCATCCCTTCATTCGACGGTACAGTTTGACGCCGAGGCTTGGGTTGCCGGCGCTTCGTACGGAGATATGAATAGTGCCGTATGGTAGACTACCCTTTTTATCCTTAGATTTGTTGCTGCGATGATCTATTTGAGTTTTTCCAAAACGAAGATTTTGTATTTGTGTTACATTTTTCCAGTAGTTCTTGCAAGTAAATTCATTTGATTCTGGGTAAATATGAAGTGTAGCGAAGATATTATCATTATTTAAATGACATGCATCTTTAAGCCATCGAATCCATAAAGCAATCACCTTTGGGTCGGAGTTGGCTAGCCTTATTTGCTCAATAGTCTTTGATCCCTCGCCGATCCATAGCCCAAGGCCTACCATCCACAGATCACGTTTGGAAAGAGTCCCAACTTCCTTTCTGCCTTCTATAAGTAGCTGATTTATTTCTCTAAGCCTCTCTTCGCGTTTCATTATGCCATGCGCGTATCTTCCACTTTCAATTCGTTGCAATGCTTCTTGGTTTGGCGTGTAGGGCGCATCTCTGAACCAGCCGCTCATGGTGGACATGGGTATACCCAGCTCCTTATGAATCATTCGATACGAGTAGCCATCGGCTCTCAACTTTACTGCGAGTGGTTTCATTATGTTCATAGTACAAGTCTAGCAGTGTATATGTTTTGGTTCAATTATTTATCATTGCCCAAAAACAAATTTGCGCAAGAAGCGTTATTCTGATAATTTAATATTCAGATATGACATCACTCGACCCCGCAGGACATATCAAGATTGCAGTCGTTGACTATGCGAAAAGCTACGAATTTTACAGGCGGCTTTTTGATGTGCTTGGCTACAAAGGTATTAAAGATAGCGGGAGTGGTGCGGGCTGGGTGACGCCGGCTGGATTTGGCATATACATTGCGGGTGCAGAAATTGCAGCAAAACCATTGGCTCACGGCAGCCCGGGCTTGCACCATCTTTGTTTTAAAGCGCATTCGGTAGATGCGGTAAATAAAGTCTACGACACACTTGTGAAGAGTGACGTGAAAATATTTGAGGGTCCCGCACAGTATCCGCAGTACACGGCCAGTTATTACGCAGTATTTTTTGCCGATCCCGACGGGTCTAAGCTAGAAGTGGCATTTTACTAAAGATTTACTATTCTGCTCATGCTTGCAATGAACGCACAATGTGAAATAATCAAACTATAGCGACAAAGCGTCGTTAGTTTCCGATACGGCTTCGGCTCGAGGAAACGCACATCGACAAGAAAGGAAGTGCTGACAAATGGGTTCGCCTAACAGCGCTGCTTTAGAAGAGCTTGCTATCCTGCTGCTACAGAGGGAGCCAGTCGACGATTTTCACCTCCAAAGTGCTGGTGTTGACATCGTCTTTCTCAGAGCAGTCTATAAGCAGGTGTGCAAGACCCTACCTTACCTCAGGGGCTTCAGGCCGCTCAAAGATTGGTATCCGGGCAATATGCACGAGGAGCCTACCTTGATGCTTGGTAAGGTGGCTCATCTTTACATAATAGGCCATAGTGGCCATACGTACGTCGGGGCAATCTACATCTCACGGGAAGGTCGTTGGGTTCTCGTCTGGGATGATTCCAGCCCTCATCTCCGGACCTTCAGCGACGACCGGCTGACAGAGCTCGTTGAACAGCTGAAGCAGTTAAAGTACATCATCTCATCGCCGCATCTGCTGCCGGGAGAGGGCTCTGGCGTCTGTCCTGCAGTTCAGGTCGCAGCTTGCTTACGAGAGATGGTGAGATATAGCCACGATCGGCTCATGCAAGATGCAGCCAAGATGGGCGGGGCAAAGGACAAGCTCGATCACCTGTTTGCCATCTTTGGCTAAATTTCTTGTCGGCACGCATTTCGCATTTCCCACTTCCCAAATTCCTGCTAACCTAAAAGCATGACGTGAGTCATGCTTTTTTCATAAGCAAGGAAAACAAATATGTCTCGTTCAAAGTGTTCCCGCGATTTGTACTGCT
>JBAQIV010000047.1:0-2187 GCA_049289035.1 Saccharimonadales bacterium (SeqCode)
GTGTGTGCACTACGGTGCATAAACAACAAGCCGAGGAAGATCCTCGGCTACAAAAGCTCATTACAAATTGCGAAAGAGAAAGGACTTATCCTAGACGAGAGTGTCCTGATTCGGGGGTGAATGCAGGATGGAGGAAGATAACAGATTTTACCATAGTCTATCAAGCTCTGGTACGTCGATGCGTTGACTATCTCTTTGTAAGGCTTCGTTTGAAAAAATCCCGATGCCCGTTTCTGGCTGCAATGTATAGAGCGTGATATGCGTCGGCTGGGTCGGTATGTCACGCCGATATTTGGCTCGTAAAAATACAAATAATTTTTCGATTTCAGGCATGTCCACCATGACGATGACAGATGCTCTCTCATGTCGACGTACGAGGCGAAACTCACTTGTTAGTGCAAAATCTATGAGTGGGTGATCTTTTTGAAATTCCAGAAAGTCATGCACCAGTTCGTCTTCGCTGACGCCGAGAAGTGGCATCAAATGCTTGAGCGCCATAAGTGAGACATGAAACTCGCTCTTTTTCGTAAGTGCCAGCGCACCAACATGAATGGTTTCCGGCAATTCTTGCAGCACAATATCTACCAGCGCGATATATCCATCATCACGGTTATGGCGCTGAGTGACCATAGCATAGCTCATACCTTGACCCTCACAAATATAAACTCGTTTTCACTGTCGGTCGGGTTGTCGATCTTGTGCTGCGTGCCTGCTGGAAATATAAAGACGTCGCCGGGCTGATAGTCGTACGCGCCATCTTCGTCGTAGACAGTGCCGGTACCGCGTAGCACAACCATGATCTCTTCGATGTCCTCGTGATCATGCCAGTCATACATCTGTCCGGCGGGCATCCAGCCATGAGTCATTGCCTCGAAATGCGTGCTAGTAAGATGCTCCGGTGCAGCATAGACTTTGCGCGACCCGCTACCGCCATGGGCTTGCTCGGTGGGTATATCTCGGGCTGAGCGTTTGGTGATTTTCATCATTTACTTTCAGAAAATGATTTCGTCATATCGATGACGTATCGCTTCGCCATTTGTTTACTCGTGAGCGAATCCCAGGCGTGGTTGATATCATGAATGTCTATGACCTCAATCTCAGGAAAAATGTTGTGCTCGGCGCTGTATGTGAGCATCTCAACTGTTTCTTTGATACCGCCGATACCAGACCCAGCGATCGATTTCTGGCCATTGATGACGATACCCGAATGAAAGCCCGGCATGGGTTCGATCGGTCCGACGAGACAGAGTGTGCCATGGACGCCGAGCAACTCGACATAGGGCGTGACATCGTGAGCCTTGGGTATTGTATCGAGCAGGAAATCAAAAGTATTGCGCGCAGATTGCATGGTGGTGTCGTCCGATGAGACAATGACGCCGTCAGCACCATATGACATCGCAGCATCTGCCTTATCGGGCGAAGATGTAATAACCCATGTCTCAGCGCCCATTGCTTTGGCGTATTTGGCACCCATGTGGCCCAAGCCGCCGAGACCGATAATGCCGACTTTCATACCTGGGCCGACGCGCCAGTGTCGTAGCGGAGAATACGTTGTGATGCCAGCACACAACAGCGGTGCAGCATGTGCGATATCAATTCCGTCGGGTAAGCGTAGCACAAAATGCTCTGGCGCGATCATGATGGTCGAGTAGCCACCTTTGGTGTCGGTACCATCGATAGGATCGGTAGAGCTATATGTCCAGACCGTTTCTTGGTAGCAGCTGTTCTCAAATCCGCGATTGCACGCATCGCATTCACCGCAACTGTTGACCATGCAGCCGACACCGACTTTGTCGCCGGGTGAGAATTTTGTGACGTTTTTACCGACGCGTGTGACGACACCCACGATCTCATGACCGGGTACGCACGGGTATTGTACCTCACCCCAATCACCGCGTGCCGTGTGGATGTCGCTATGGCATACTCCGCAGAAAAGGACTTGTAGTTCGACATCGTGTCCGCGTGGTTCGCGCCGATCAAACTCATAATATTTAAGTGGCTTGTCGGCAGCTGGCGCTGCAAATGATCGTGCTTTCATATTCGTATTATCACATGTTTATCAATAAATGTAACGTACGACCTGACCCACACTCACTTTTTGCAATCCAAGTAAAAACGACCTAAAGTTTGAGTTGCAAAACAAAAACAGAAAGGTCGTTTTCATGTCTACAGTACAAAACCTACAAG